>NZ_CDWRCK010000006.1:0-37741 GCF_977927595.1 Frankia sp. CcWB3 | reverse complement strand
AACGGCAGATGTTCGGCCGCGCCAGCTTCAGCCTGCTCCGCAAACGGGCCCTCCTCACCCGATGATCACCGGCGGGCCAGAAGAATCACAAGATCAGCGACAGATCCCGCAAGCTGGCCGCCCATCCGCACTGGAAACTGGCCCGCCTGGCCGGGCGGCTCGCCAACGAACGCGACCGGCTGTCCTGGCTGGAGGCCGGCGACCTGGAGATCCGGGCCAGCTTCTCGCTGAGCTACGAGGGCCGGCCGCCGGACGAGCAGCGCGCCTTCCGGCTGCTGTCGCTGCCTGCGATGAGCGATTTCGCGCCGTGGGCCGCGGCGGCGGTCCTCGACCTCGACCTCGACGAAGCCGAGGACGTCGTCGACCGGCTCGCCGACGCCCAGCTACTCGAACGACGTGGCGCCGACCGGACAGGAACCGAACGCTACCGCTTTCACGACCTGCTCCGGGTGTTCGCCCGGGAGCGCGAGACCGGGGTCGGCACCCCACTCGGCCACCCCGCGACCCCGGGCCGGATCCCCGAGGCCTGCGGGGACAACCGTCACACCGGCAACCGTCACACCGGCAACCGTCACACCGGCAACGGGCATCACGACGCTGCCGGGGCCCCCTCCACCGGGGCCCCCTCCACCGTGTCCGGAGAACACCGGGCGGCCCTGGGCCGGCTGCTGTACGCCTATCTGGCGATGCTGCGGGAGGCGGTCGACACCTTCAGCCCCGGCGAGGTGCGCACCCTTACCCCCGTCGCCGAGGACGTGGCGGCGCTCACGACGGGGGCCGTGTTTCGGTTTGAACAGGCAGGCGTCGCCGACCTGGTCGGTCAGCCGCTGGTCTGGTTCGGCGGGGAACGAGGAAACCTCATGAGCCTGATCGACTAGGCCCACGCGGCCGGTCTCGACGAGCCGACCTGGCTGCTCGCCACCGAGGCCGCCGAGTTCTACGCCTTCGCGGCGCACTGGGGCGACTGGGAGCAGAGCCACGTCCTGGGGCTGGCCGCGGCCCGCCGGGCCGGGCACCGCCTCGCCGAGGCGACGCTGCTGACCAACCTCGCCGAGCGCGACGTCACGCTGGCCTTCGAGGACGCCTTCTGGCGACTGGACGCGGACGGCACGGACCCCGACGGTCAACCGGCGGTCGAGGTCTACCGGGCTACGGTCGACCACTTGGCGCTGGCCACGGAGCGCCTCACCCGGGCCCGGGAGATCTTCGCCGACTTCGGCGACGAGCTGGGTGAGGCCCGGACGCTGCGCGGGCTGGCCGACGCCTGCCGCGGTCGGGGGGAGTTCTCCACGGCACTGGTCCACTTCGAGGCCGGCCTGGAGATGATGCGCCGGGCCGGCGCCCGCAAGGCCGAGGCGGAGACCCTGGTGAACGTCGCCATGGTCCACGGCGACCGCAACGAGCTCACCGACGGCATCAACTGCCTGACGATGAGCCTGTCG
Source organism: Frankia sp. CcWB3 (assembly GCF_977927595.1). NCBI lineage: Bacteria > Bacillati > Actinomycetota > Actinomycetes > Frankiales > Frankiaceae > Frankia > Frankia sp. CcWB3. The sequence goes on along the minus strand of NZ_CDWRCK010000006.1, from coordinate 36,299 downwards.
ATCGCCCGCGAACTCGGCAACCGTCCGCTGGAGGCGCTGGCCCTGCGCCGGCTGGGCGATCTCCACCGTTTCCAGCACCGGTTGGACCGGGCCCTGGCAAGCTACAACGAGAGCCTGCCGCTGCTCGCCGAGCTACCCGACACCCGCTGGGAGCCACGTGTGCTCATCCGCCGGGGTGACATCCTCGCCCAGATGGACGACCATCCAGCGGCGCGGCGATCCTGGCAGCAGGGCATCACGCTCCTGCGTCAGCGGGGCTCCCCCGAACTGCCGGCCGCCGAGGAACGGCTGAGCGCACCGGTCACGGCCGAGCCCACCCAGTTCACCAGCGGGCGGCTGCTCAGCACGTTCGACCCGGCGTACTTCATCGCCCGGATCGCCTCGTCCCGGCGCAGCGTCCGGTTACTCAACACCTGGACGGATCTGGCTACCCCCGAACACCGGACCGCCTTCGCCGACGCGGTGCTCGCGGCGGTCGACGCCGGAGCGATCATCCAGGTACTCCTACTCGACCCGGACTCCCCGGCCGTGGCCGGACGAGCCGCCGACCTCCTGCGCAGCGTCGACGTACCGGGCATGATCCACTCGAACCTGCTGGTCCTCGAGGCACTGCGAGATCGGCTCGCTCCCGTCCTGCGCCCCCGGCTCGCGGTCCGCCTCTACACCGAACAGCCCCTGACGACATATCACCGCTGGGGCACCGGGGCGCTGGTCTCGACGTTCCCCGTCGGGTACTCCTCGGCCGCCGCGACCCAGCACGAGGCGGCCATCTCCTCCACCCTGGTCCAGTTCGTCGAACAGCACTTCGAACGGCTCTGGAGTCTGGAAGGGAGCACCGCCTTGGACGACTACCTGCGGGTGCCGCTGCGCGTCTTCCCGTCGGACGCGGCCCATCTCGAGGTACAGGCCGAGTTCGTGCGCCTCGACGGGGCGGTGTACGTCTCCTCCCCCGACCTCGTCGCGCTGCTGGGCCGCGGCGGTCCGGACGGCCTGCTCGCCGAGGTGGCGGGCGACGGTCGGCATGTACTGGCTGGAACCGGGCGGTGCCGGGTGGTACCCCTGCGCGACAACGACGGCGCCGGGGCCGTGGCCACGGCCTTCGCCGACAAGTACGGGGCCGTCCGTGACAGCCTGCTGCGCCTGTCGTCGGTGCGGCGATGAGCACGCTCGTCACCGTCGACTTCTGGCGGGTGCCCCGACGACGGATCGGTTACGCCCTGGCGCGGATGGCCACCGACCGTACCGCCCTGCGGCACACACCGGGACTGACCTTCGCAAAACTGCTGGGCACCGGTTCGGCGAGCAGTTTCACCCTGCGGGACGCCGATCCGTGCCAGTGGGCGATGGTCGCCGTCTGGTCCTCCCCGTCGGCGGCCCGTTCCTTCGAACGATCCGCGTCGGTGCGGGCATGGTCATCACTGGCCGAGGAACGCTGGCGGATCGACCTTCACCCGCTGTCGTCACGTGGGCGGTGGTCACGGCAGGAGCCCTTCGGCAACCCGGCAGCGTCGAACGTTCCGTCTCCCGCGAGCGCCCCCGCGGCGGTCGCGGTGATCACCCGGGCCCGCGTCACCCTGCGGCACACGCTCACCTTCCGCCGAGCGGTGCCGGCAGCGGCGGTCGACCTCGCCGAGGCCGAGGGTCTGATCTTCGCGGCTGGCATCGGGGAGGCGCCGATCGGCTTACAGGGAACGTTCAGCCTCTGGCAGGACGCGGCGTCGCTGCGCAGGTTCGCCTACAGCCGCCCCGCGCACAGCGAGGTCGTCCGGCGCACACCGCTGGTCGGCTGGTACAGCGAGGAACTGTTCGCGCGGTTCGCGGTGCTCGGCTCGCGGGGGACGCTGGGCGGGCGGGATCCTCTCCTGCAGGTCAGCCCCGAGCCGACGTTGACGCCGCGTTGAAGATCCGTCCACGACCCCCGCCGTATCCGGGCGGGGACACGGCCTGCTTTGACGCCCCGTTGAACGGCACCCGCCACCGTGAAGGGGCCGCCCGCACCTTCCTACGCCCCGCACCTTCCTACGAACCAGGTGAAGCAAGCCGCATGTCGATACCCCGCGAGCAGGCACCCCGCGAGCAGGCGCCTTGGACGCAGCCCCCCGCCGTCGGGTTCTGATCGCGACACCAGTGAGCGAACGGGTCGCGCGGCTCGTCACTCGGCACGACGCCGCCCGGCTACGCCCGGAGCTGGCCACCCAGCCGACGGGCCTAGCCGACGCCTTGGTCGAACTGCGGCCGCACACCCTCGTCGTCGGGGTAAACGCGGTGGATGGACCGGCACTCGAACAGTGGGCCACCGCGGTCCGCACGGACCCGGCGGAGGCCGGCCGGGACCGACGCCTGCTGCTGGTCCGCCGGGGCACCTCCCTCGCCGCCGTCGACCTGGCCGCTGCGGCGCGCCACCGGATCGAGGTGTGCAACACCCCCGAGGTCAACGCCCGGCACGTCGCCCGGTTCATCGTCGACCGGCTGTTCGACCCGCTCGGCGACGCATCCGGCGCGGAGCCGGCTGGGGCCGCCACGCGCACCGACCGGCCGGGCGTGCTCGGCCTCGTCGGCGCCGGAAACATCAACAGTCGGGTCGCCCGGGAGGGCGCCGCACGCGGCTGGCATCTGGCCGTACACGCTCCCTCGCTCGCGGCGAAGCCGGCGACGGCCGCGCTCTGGGCGGCGAAGCACCGACTGCCGGTCGACCGGATCCACGTCGCCCGCACCGTCGAGGACGTCTTCGACGCCGCCGATCTGATCAGCATCGCCGCGCCCCTCGTGCACGGCGGGTCCCGGATGTCCGCCGGCATGATCGACATGCGGCACGTCAAGGCGTTCACCGGCCGCCGACTCGTGTCAGTCAGCGAACCGGACGTCTTCACCGACCGGGCGCTGGTCGACGCCTACGACCGCCGTGACCTGGAGGTCGTGATCGACAACGCCCCCCGGTTCCTCGGCCCGGTCCGCGGGCTGCTCGCGGGGCGGATCGCCGAGGACGGCGGGGAGCTGCGGCGCGGGTTCACTCTCTGCTCCGTAGCGATGCACAGTCCCGCCTGCAGCGACGATCTCGATCAGGCGTTCCTCGCGGTGGTCGGGCGGGCCGACCTGGACGACCTCACCGGGCACGACCTCGCCGGGCACGGCCCGAAGGGCGATCGTCATGACCTGGCCGATCGTCGGGGCGATCCGCGGGGCACCGGCCGCGGGGTCGGCGAGGACCCGGCCCCTGACGGTTCCGCCGTCGACAAGCACGACGTGGTGGTCGTCGGCGGCGGGATCGTCGGACTCACGATCGCGCTCGTGCTGCGGCTGCGGGGCCACCCCGTCCGGGTCCTCGACGCCGCGCCGGCCGACCGGGCGGACCCTGCCGCCCAGGGCACGACGTTCGCGGGGACGAACGGCCGGCACCTATCGGCGACCGAGACGCTGCCGCAGGCGGACGCGAGCCGCGTGGGTGTTCTCGACCGCGATCCGACGCACGGCGGCTGGCGGCTACGGGACCCGGAGTCGCTGTCGGAGCCGGAGAGGGCCTGGGCCAGCGCCTTCGAGCAGTGCGCCGACCATCCCGGGCTGCACGCGGTGGCCCGGGACCTGGTGATCGCCCTGAACCGGCTGGGGTTGCGCGGGTGGGAGCATCTTTTCGCGCTCGCCGACGGCAGGGACGGGCTCGGTACCGGGTGCGGGTTGCGCTGGGACGCCCGCCTCCCGCGGATCTATCTCGGTCCGGGCGACCTCGCCGCGGGCGAGCAGCTGCAGCGGGCCGCGGGGGGGCGGGTCGTTCGGTTGTCCCGGGCGGATCTGGTTCGCGGCTGGCCCACGCTAGGCTGCTCGGTCCCGCTGCCCGGCGGCGCCCGGGAGGTGGCCGGGGCGGTCGAGGTGGACGGCTACGCGGTCAACATCCACGATCTGGCCACGGTGCTCATCGACCGGCTGCGGGCCGCGGGCGTCGAGGTGCGCGCCGGCACCCGGGTGGAACGCATCGAGACCGGCATCGACCGGAGCCTCGACGGCAACGGGAACAAGGCCGGGCACGAGACCGGGAGCGGAGCCGGGAACGGAGCCGGGAACGGGGTCCGGTTGCATCTCGCGGACGGCTCGACCCTGCGTACCGGCTGGGCCGTGGTGACCGTGGCCGGCCGCGATCTGCAGCGGCTGCTGGGCGCCGCCTGGCCCGGCGCCGGTGCCGTCGCGCATCTGCTCGGCCTCTCACTGACCCTGCCGAACCCGGGTCTGCGACGGCCGGTGAAGGTCCACGCCGGAGATCCCCTCGGTGTGATCAATGTGACGCTGTCCGCCGATGGTGCCAGGATCCATGTCAGCGGCGGATTCGGGTATCTGGGCACCGCCGTGCGGGCGGTCGCGGACAGCGGCGTCGCCCGCCTACGCGCGGTTTTCGAGCAGGCGGTCGCCGGCCTGTTCCCGACGCTGCGCCGGCCTGACGGCACCGTGGAGATGCTCGACGTCCGCGTCTGCGAGCGCCCGGCGACCCCGGACGGCATCCCCCTTGTCGAGGCCGTGGCAGACCACGGCGGCCGGGTGATCGTGACGGCAGGGACGAACGCGGGTGGCACCGTGCAGGCCCCGGCGGTGGCCATGCTGGTGGCCGACCTCCTCGCCGGCACGCCGCGCTGCGCCGCGCTCGCCATGGCCGGTGATCGGGCGGGTCTCCCACCCATCCGGAGGTAGCACCCTCCACATCAGTGGAATGACGTTACGTAGCAGTAATTCCCATCGCCGAGCAGTGCCGGCGAGCGGCGGGTTATCGTCGAGCGACGTGATGGTGCGCCCCAGCCTCCTGGCTCGCCGGACCCGACTCGTGGGGCCAGGTCGGCGATCCGGGCGCGGACAGGAGGCGACGCCGGTGACCGACGTGGGCGTGAGGGTGGTCCGCTGGTCCCCGAGCCGGACGCGCACCCGGCTCGACGATGTCATCGCGGTCTACAAGGCCGCCTTCCTCGATCATCATGAGCCTGACCCGCCGCGGGCCGCCCGGGACCGGGCCGCCCATGCGCGCCGGCACTTCGAGTGGCGGGACCTTCGCGCCGTGGCGGCCGTCACACCCGACGACGAACTCGTCGGGATCACCTACGCACTGCCCGGCCGGGTCGGCCAGTGGTGGCACGACGTCGTCGCCGACGCGCTCCCGCCGGACTCGGCCGCGTACTGGCTCGACGACTGCCTCGAGATCGTGGAGCTGCACGTCCTGCCCGCCTACCAGGGCCGAGCGATCGGGCGCACCATACTGCGGGAGCTGCTGCGCGGGGCCCCGCAACGCACGGCCGCGCTGTCCGCCCTCGAACCCCCGGGTAGTCCGGCACGCCGGTTGTACGACCATGAGGGATTCGTCCCGTTGTTGTCCGACTTCCAGTTCCCCGGGACCCTCACCCCCTACGCCGTGCTCGGCAAGGAGCTCCACGGACGCTCCCCCGCCTGTCCCGACGGCGCCTCCGCCGAAGGAGCCGACCGGCACGCACCGGTACGATGACCGCCGGCGCGCTCTTCACCGGATCGGCGCGGCCGGCGCGGCTCACCGCGATACCGTGGATCTTCGCGGCGGCCACCGTGGCGGTGCAGCTCCCCTGTCCGTTGGTCACCGGATCCGCTGGGGCGGCGCTCGCCATCGCCTCGATCGTGCTGTTCTTCGCCTCCTCGGTGAGCCACGCCCTGCTCACCCGTGGCCGAGCGTGGACCGCCGGGTTCCTCGCCGTGACCGTCGGCGGCGGGCTGCTCGTAGAGACCGTGGGCGTGCACACCGGCTGGCCCTTCGGCCGCTACGCCTACGGCTCCGCCCTGGGCACCCGCCTGTACGGCGTCCCGGTCGTGGTGCCGATGGTCTGGGCGATGATGACCTACCCGGCATATGTCCTGGCCCGTCGCCACCACCGCGGCCGGGCGCGCACCGTCGTGCTGGCCGCGCTCGTCCTCGCGGCCTGGGATCTCTTCATCGACCCGCAGATGGTCACCGCGGGGTACTGGCGGTGGCTCGGCGGCGGCCCGGCGCTCAACAGAATCCCGCTCACCAACACCGCCGGATGGGTGGCCGTCGCGATCGCCATGACCGCGGCGTTGACGGCGCTTCCGGACCGGGCCGGGAGCACGGCACGCGACGATCGCGCTCCGCTCGCCCTTCTCCTGTGGGCCTACGTCTCCTCGACGCTGGCGAACCTCACCTTCTTCGACCGTCCCGGTGTAGCCGTGGCCGGCGGGATCGCGATGGGGGCGGCGCTCGTCGCGGCGGCGCGGGACGAGGCACCGGACGGGACGGACGGTACCGGGATCCCCGGCCCGGTGGCTCGCCGGCCGATGCTGGTCGGGTGCGGTACGGTCCGCCGCGGTGGCGTCCAGCGCCATCGCCGTGCACACGGCGGTGAACGCGCGGCTGCTACGCGTCCCACCGCCGGCCCGGCCGGTACGCGAACGGGTGACGGTCGTGCTACCCGTCCGCGACGAGGCCGGGAGCCTGCCGCGTTGCCTGTCGGCCCTGCTCGGCTCGCAGTGGGTGCCCGACCTCGAGATCCTCGTCTACGACGACGGTTCCACCGACGGCACCGGGGAGATCCTCGCTCGGTGGGCGGCGAGGGACGACCGGATCGTCGCGCTGCGCGGTGCGGCGCCCCCGCCGGCTGGCTCGGCAAACCGCACGCCTGCGCCCGGGCCGCGGCGGCGGCCACGGGCACGGTCCTCGTCTTCGTCGACGCCGACGTCACGGTGGCCCCCGACCGCGTCGCGCGGACCGTTCTCCTCCTGCGGGACGCCGGCCTCGACCTCGTCTCGCCCTACCCGCGCCAGGAGGCGGCCGGTGTCGCCGAACGGCTGATCCAACCCCTGCTCCAGTGGTCGTGGCTGGCGCTGCTGCCGCTGCGGCTGGCCGAACGCTCCACCCGGCCATCGCTTTCCGCGGCGGGCGGACAGCTGCTGGCCGTGGACGTGGCGGCCTACCGCCGGGCCGGCGGCCACGAGGGCGTCCGGGACCAGGTCATCGAGGATGTCGCCCTGCTGCGGAGGCTCAAGCGTGCCGGCGGGCGGGGAGTGGTCGCGGACGGCACCGACCTCGCGGTCAATCGGATGTACTCCGGATGGTCACAGCTGCGGGACGGCTACGCGAAGTCGCTGGCCGTCGCCGGTGGAAGCACGCTCGGCAGCGCCGGGCAGATCGGCGTGCTGGCCTGGCTGTTCGTCGTGCCGGCGGTGGCGGCACTGGGTGGCTCGGGCCCGGGCGCGGTCGGGTACCTCGCCGGGGTCGCCGGCCGGGTGCTCGCCGCCCGCCGCACGGGCGGCCGGAGCTGGCCTGACGCCGCCGCTCATCCGGCTTCCGTGAGCCTGTTGGGCTACCTGACGGCGGTGTCGTGGTGGCGTCGTCGGCGGGGTACCGCCCGGTGGAAGGGACGACCGGTTACCCGCTGCCCCTGACCGCTGGTCCACCCTTCCTCACCCCGCCAGAGGCTTCCCTTGTCGTCCTTCCGGCGGCTTCCTTCTCCTTCTCGAGGCTTCGATGCCCGTTTCCTTCCTCGTGGATAACCGGGAAGGAGCAGCTCGTACAGTCGTCGCATGGCCCGTGTTGTGGTGATCGGCGCCGGTGTGGGCGGGCTGGCAGCCGCGGCCCGGCTCGCCGCCACCGGGCATGACGTGACGGTCTGCGAGCAGTCGTCGCGGACCGGAGGCAAGCTCGGCTGGTACGAGCGCGACGGGTTCGGCTTCGACACCGGCCCGTCCCTGCTGACCATGCCCGGCGTGTTCGAGGACCTGTTCACCGCGACCGGCGGGCCGTTGCGCGGTGAGGTGGAGCTGCGTCGACTGGACCCGATCGCGTCCTACCGGTTCGCCGACGGCACGACGCTCGCCGCACATGCCGACGACGACGCGTTCGTGGCCGAACTGGACGATCGGATCGCCCCCGGGTCGGGCGAGGACTGGCGGCGGCTCACCGACCGGGCCTGCCGGGTCTTCGACGCCGCCGAAGGACCGTTCCTGTCCAGTCCCGTGTCGGCGACCGGGCTGGTCCGGCTCGCCTGGTCCTCACCCGGTGACATCGCCGCGATCGCGCCCGGCCGGAGCCTGCGCCGGCTGGGCTTGCGCTACCTGCGTGATCCCCGGCTGCGGATGATCCTGGACCGCTATGCCACCTACTCTGGATCCGATCCCCGGCACGCCCCCGCCGCTCTGGTGTCGGTGGTCCACGCGGAACGGCGCTTCGGGGGCTGGTACGTCGCGGGCGGCCTGCACCGCCTCGGGGATGCGCTCACCCGCCGCGCCGAGGAACGCGGCGTCCGGATCCTGCTCGACGCGCCGGTGCTGACGGTGACCCGGACCCCCGGCGGGCGGGTCGACGGGGTCCGCCTCGCCGACGGTACCCGGCTGCCCGCGGACGTCGTCGTCGCGAACGCCGACGCGGCGGCGCTCTACGGCCGGCTGGTGAACGATCGGGCCGGCCGCCGCCGACTACGACGCTGAATTCGATGCCGTCTTCGCGGGCCGGCTGGCGGCCGATCCCACCATACCATCTACCTTGCCGCGCCCGCCGACCCGGCCTGCGCGCCGCCGGGCTGCGAGGCGTGGTTCGTCCTGGTGAACGCGCCCCCGCACCGAGGCGCAGGCGGCCACGACGGCGCAGGCACCCTGGACTGGGACCGTCCCGGGCTCGTCGACGGCTACGCCCGGCGCATCCTCGACGTGCTCGCCGCCCGCGGGTTCGACGTCCGCCCCCGGTTACGCTGGTACGAGACCATCACCCCGGCGGATCTGGAACGGCGCACCGGGACGGTGGGCGGATCCATCTACGGTGGATCCTCGAACGGCGTGCGGGCGGCCTTCCTGCGGCCTCCGAACACATCCCGGGTGCCCGGCCTGTTTCTCGTCGGCGGATCAACCCATCCCGGCGGTGGGCTGCCGCTCGTCGTGCTCTCCGCCGGCATCGTCGCCGGCCTCATCGGCCCGGCCTGACCCGGCTGCCAGGGTCGCGTGGACCGTGGCCGTGAGCTGAAAGAAGCCGACGGCGCACACCGCCAGCGTCGCGGTCGTCGCGATACTCGCGGCGAGGTTCGCGAGGCCGGGCACCAGACCCGCTCCGAACGAGCCGACCGCGACGATGATGATCCGGGCCGGCCGCTCCCCGACGGTCACCACGCCGATCTCGTCGAAGCCGGCGTTGCCAGCCCGGGCCCGGGTGTACTCCAGCAGTCCCAGCATGCTGCCTGCCGCGATCACAAGGCCGCCGGGTGCGCCGAGACACCACAGGGCCAGCAGGTAGGCCAGGTCACCGCAGCGGTCCACGACAGAGTCCAGGACATATCCCCAGGCGCTCGTGCGCCGGGTGAGGATCGCCACCGCTCCGTCGAGGTTGTCGGCCAGGCCACTGAGCACGATCACCAGAGCCCCCAGCAGCGGCCACCGGCCACCAGCCACGGCCGGGGGAATCGCGAGGGCGGTGAGCACGGCCCCCCGGCGGTCACCGCCGACGGGCGCACCCCGCGGGCGGCGAGCGGCCTGACCACCCAGTAGACCACCGTCAACCAGGCACGAACGAGCCATAGCCCGCGCGCCAGGTCGTAGCCGCCGTGCAAGGTCGACCATTGGGCAAGGTAGGTGTCCCGACCGGGTACCGGGGTGCTCACGTCATCCATCGTGCCTGTCGGCCATCGTGCCCGTCGGCCATCCCGTTCCACCCGGTACGGCCAGCGCCGCGTCCGGTACGCCAGGATCCGTCCGGTACGCCGTCTCGCGCTGGGACATGCTGGGACATAGAGTCTCGTCATCCCCTACCGCGAGCCGTACCGGCACCCTGCGTCCGGCCGGCGACCGAAACCGAAGGCGCCGATCGGTCACCGGACCGGCCCGAGGTCGGGAGACGCGGTGTCGGAGGAACAGCGGTGTCACGAGAGAACAGCGGTGCCACCCAGACGTGGCGGGAGTGACGTGTCCGAACAGGTAGGCGGCGTGGTGGAGACCCTTGAGGACCTCGACCCGCGGGCGGTCTTCTCCGCCCATCGCGACCAGGTGATCCTTGCGGTACGGATCACCCCGGTCTTCAACACCCTTGATCTCAGCCTGGTGACGGCGGTGGTGGACGCCGCCAACCAGGCCGGGTTCGCGCTGGTCCGGGAGCATTCGCTCCGCGACGAATGGCTGCTGTGCGTCTTCGACGCCTACGACGAGCACGACTGAGTGCCGGCCCGGCGGCATAAGCGTGGGTGGGCCGGGCGAGCGGCCCACCCACCATGCGCCACCGGGCCACTCCGCGGACCGGCCACTCCGCGGACCGGCCACCCGGCGGACCGCGGCCGGTTACCGGACCGCCTGGTAGATCTCCCGAGTGGCGCTGGAGCGGTTGAGGGTGATGAAATGCAGGCCCGGGGCACCGCCGTCCAGCAGGCGACGGGACAACTCGGTCGCCACCTCGACCCCGATCGCCCGCACGGCCGCCGGGTCGTCGGCGACGGCCTGCAACCGGGAGGCCAGCGCCGGCGGGAAGGCCGCACCGGACAGCTGCGCCATCCGGACGATCTGCGCGACGTTCGTCACCGGCATGATTCCAGGAATGATCGGCTTGTCGCAGCCCAGCCGGCGGACCCGGTCGACGAGACGGAAATAGTCGTCAGCGCCGAAGAAGAACTGGGTGATGGCGTAGTCCGCGCCGGCGTCGAATTTGCCCACCAGGTAGCGCGCGTCGCTGTCGAAGTCGACCGATCGTGGATGCTTGTCGGGGAAGGCGGCTACGCCGACGCAGAAGTCGCCGACCGACCTCACCAGGCGTACGAGTTCGTCCGCGTACTGCAGGCCCGCGGGATGGGCGGTCCAGGTGCCCTGCGGATCCCCTGGCGGGTCGCCGCGCAGGGCCAGGACGTTGCGCACCCCGACGCCGGCGTAGTTGCCGATGACCCGGCGCAGCTCGGCGACGGAGTGGTTGACCGCAGTGAGATGGGCGATCGGCGTGAGGGTGGTCTCGGTGGCGATCCGCTCGGTCACCCGGATCGTGCCGTCGCGCGTCGACCCGCCCGCCCCGTACGTCACCGAGACGAACGAGGGATGCAGCGCCTCGATCTGGCGCAGGGCCGTCCACAACTGCCGCTCGCCGTCCGGCGTCTTCGGCGGGAAGAACTCGAAGGAGAAGGAGGCACGACCGGTGGCGAGGTACTCGCCCATCGTCGTGGGTTGCGTGCTCAGACTCCGGACCGCCGCCATGGCACGAGGGTAGACCGGGCGTGGCCACGATCGAGGACGGACCCCCGGTCGGAAACACAACCGATCAGGCCCCGACAGCGGGCAGCAACATTTTCCCGGCGTGATCCCACGAATCCCCAGCGTGATCCCACGAGGGTCATGATCCGTCGAGTCCACCAACATGGGTGGGCAACCCGGCTGGAACGGGCTCGTTGGGCGGGACCAGCTGGGACAGCCCACATAGACGGCAGACAGACAAAAGACGTCCGATGGACAAGGGACGTCCGATGGACAAGGGTCCCAGCGGCGCGGCGAGACCGACCCGCACCCGCCCGGACACGCTGCGCGCCACCACTTGGCGTGCCGCGTGCGCCGACGGGGTCAGCTCCACGTCGGCCGCCCCGGGATCAGCGGTCTCCACCTCCACCCCGTACTCGCCCTCGGGCAGCATGACGGTGACCATGCCCGTCTCACTCTGCGCCCGCACGCCGTCCGGCGGCTCGCTGAAGTGCAGGCTGACGTCGCCGTCCCGGCTGCGCGCGGCGACCGGACCGCGCGCGAGCTCCCGCCCGGCGATGGTGCCATCGCGGGTGACCAGGGACAGTTCACCGCCGACCCCCCACAGCGTGATTTCGCCGGCGAGCACCTCAGCCCGCACCCGGACCCGTGGCGGCACGGTCAGCCTGGCCCGCACATCGCTGGCCCGGCCGTCGATCCGCAGCGTGGTCCCGGCCCTCGTGATCGCGGGCACGGACCGGCCGGGACGGCGCCGCACGGTCAGCGCGACGTGCACGTCCTCGCGGTCCCGCCCGGAGATCTCGACGCGGCCGGCGGCCACCAGGACCTCCACGGCGTCGATACCGTCGACAGTGTGAGTCAGCTCCGCGGGTGGCAGCCGCAACAGGGTCAATCCGCCCAGTGCGGCGGCAACCAGCAGAACGGCGACCACGACGACGGCGGTGTCGAACACGGGCACACCGCACGGTACCCCGGGCGCCCGCCGATCCCCGGCCACACGATGGTCCCGGACCACACGACGGTGCCAGACCACACGACGGTGGATGTGCGCCGGCGGGTCTCCGCCGTGTTGCGGCGCTTCACCGGTTCGCGCGGAGCGATCCTGTGCGGAATCGACGACGATCTGATCCCGTTCGTCCGCATCGCCACCGAATTCCTGCTGGCGGAGGGCAAGCGGTTGCGTTCCGCCTTCTGCTACTGGGGGTGGCGAGGGGCGGACGGCCCGGACTGCGACAAGATCGTGACCGCCGCCGCCGCCCTCGAGCTGCTGCACGCCTGCGCGCTGGTCCACGACGACGTCATGGACGCCTCCGACACGCGGCGCGGCCGGCCGGCCGCGCACCGGCGCTTCTCCCGGGTCCACCGGACCGCCGGCTGGCGGGGTGATCCCGCCGACTTCGGCCGCTCGGCCGCGATCCTGCTCGGCGATCTGTTCCTGGCCTGGGCCGACGAACTGCTCGCGGCCAGCGGGATGCCACCCGAGGCGCTGGCCCGGGCCTGGCCCACCTACGGGCGGATGCGCAGCGAGCTGATGGCGGGGCAGTACCTCGACCTCGTCGGCCAGGCCGAGGCCGGTCCGCACGGCGGCCTCGGTCCCGGGCGGGCGGTCCGCATCGCCCGGTACAAGACCGCCGGTTACACGGTGGTCCGTCCCCTGCAGCTCGGCGGTCTGCTCGCAGGCGCGCCGCCGGACCTGTTGGCGGCCTACGCGGCGTTCGGCCTGCCGCTCGGCGAGGCGTTCCAACTCCGCGACGACCTCCTGGGCGTGTTCGGCGATCCGGCGGTGACGGGAAAACCCACCGGGGAGGATCTGCGTGACGGGCGGCCCACCGGCCTGCTGGCGCTCGCGCTGACCCGCGCGCAGCCGGCCGCGGCGGCCCGGCTGCGCGCTCTGGTCTCCCCGCCGGTCCGGCGCGCCGAGAACCCCGCGGCTCGCGCCGCCCGGGTCACCGAGGCCCGCGACATCATCGCCGCGAGCGGAGCGGTGGCCGCCGCTGAGGAACGGATCGCCGCCCGGACCGCCACAGCGGTCGAGGCGGCGCGGCGGGCGGATCTGGACGTCACGACCCTCGCCGCCCTGACGGAACTCGCCATGGCGGCGACTTCGCGCTCACATTGAGCAACTGACCACCTCGGTTAACCGCACCATCGACCAGGAAGACCATCGACCAGGAAGCAGGTGGCAGGTGCGCACGGTGACCGGAGCGACGGATCACGTCGTCATCGTCGGAGCCGGTCTCGCCGGTCTGTCGGTCGCGCTGCGCCTGGTCGGCGCCGGCCGGCAGGTGACGGTGCTCGAGCGGGAGGCGACCCCCGGCGGTCGGGCCGGCCTGCTCGCACTGGGCGACTATCGTTTCGACACCGGACCGACCGTCCTGACCATGCCCGAGCTGATTGCCGACGCCCTGGACTGTGTCGGGGAGGATCTCGACCGCTGGCTGTCGCTGACCCGGCTCGACCCGATGTACCGGGGGTTCTTCGCCGACGGTTCGTCGCTGGACATCCGCGCCGACCCCGCCGACACCGCACAGGAGATCCGGGCGTTGTGCGGCCCGGCGGAGGCGGCCGGCTTCGAGCGGTTCGTCGGCGTCGTCACCGCGATGTTCCGCACCCAGCTGCGCCACTTCATCGACGCGCAGGTCGACTCCCCGCTGTCGTTGCTGCGCCCGCAGCTCGCCCGGCTGGCCGCCCTCGGCGGCTTCCGCCGGCTCGACACCGTCGTCGGCCGCCATCTGCGGGACCCGCGGACCCGACAGATGTTCTCCTTCCAGGCGATGTACGCCGGGCTCGCCCCGCACGACGCGCTGGCCCTCTACGCCGTCATCTCCTACATGGACTGCGTCGCCGGGGTCTACCACCCGACCGGCGGCATGCACGCCGTTGCCGAGGCGCTGGCCGGCGCCGCGGCCAAGCACGGTGCCACCCTGCGCTACGAGACCACGGTGACGCGGGTGGAGGTGCGGGGCGGCCGGGCGGTCGCGGTGCACACCGCGGCGGGGGAGCGCATCGGCGCCGACGTGGTGGTGCTCAACCCCGACCTGCCGATCGCCTACACCGAACTGCTGCCTCCCTCGACGGCGCCGGCCCGTCTGCGCCGCCTGCGGTACTCGCCCTCGTGCTTCCTCCTGCTGGCCGGGGGGCGCGTAGAGTACCCGCACACCGCGCATCACACCATCCACTTCGGCCGGGCCTGGCGGTCGACCTTCCGCGAGATCATCGATCGCGGCGAGCTGATGAGCGACCCGTCCTTCCTCGTCACCACCCCCTCACGCACCGAACCCGCGATGGCCTCGGCCGGCGGCCACACGTACTACGTGCTCTTCCCCACACCCAACCTCACCGCCCCGCTCGACTGGTCGGTGCTGCGCTCGCGCTACCGCGACGAGGTGGTCGCCACCTGCGAACGCCACGGCTACCGAGGCTTCGGCGACGCCATCGAGGTGGAGCAGGTCACCACGCCCGCCGACTGGCGGGCCCGCGGGATGGCGGCGGGCGCCCCGTTCGCGGCGGCCCACACCTTTCGCCAGACCGGCCCGTTCCGCCCCTCGAACCTGGCCCCGGGCCTCGCGAACGTCGTGTTCGCCGGCAGCGGCACCCGGCCCGGCGTCGGGGTCCCGATGGTCCTCATCTCCGGCCGGCTGGCCGCGGAGCGGATCCTCGGCGCTGACCGGGGCTACCGTTCCCGCGCCCTGCGCTGACCCGGGACGCACCCCGGCAGCCTGGCACCCCGGTGCCCCGGACATTTCCCAGCGCCGAGAAGTTGCTGAAGAGCGGCTTAGAAGAGGCATCCGGCCAGGCCGTGCCGAGTCCTTTGGCACCCTGTTCCACGATGCGGCTGGGACAATGCTGCCATGGACGAAGGGCACAGCCCGGCCGGCCTCGCCGTACCGGACACCACGTCGGACGCGGCGCTGCTCGAACGCGCCCTGTTCGAGATCAAAAAAGTGATCGTCGGACAGGACCGGATGGTCGAACGCATGCTCGTCGCCCTGCTCGCCCGGGGCCACTGTCTGCTGGAGGGCGTGCCCGGAGTCGCGAAGACGCTGGCCGTGCAGACCCTCGCGACCGTCGTCGGCGGTTCGTTCGTCCGCATCCAGTTCACCAACGACCTCGTGCCCTCCGACAT
Source organism: Frankia sp. CcWB3 (assembly GCF_977927595.1). Taxonomy (NCBI): domain Bacteria; kingdom Bacillati; phylum Actinomycetota; class Actinomycetes; order Frankiales; family Frankiaceae; genus Frankia; species Frankia sp. CcWB3. The sequence continues at coordinate 21,010 of NZ_CDWRCK010000006.1, read as the reverse complement.
CGTCGGTGCCCGCATCTACCGGGCGAGCCAGGAGACGTTCGACGTCGAGCTCGGCCCGGTCTTCGCGAACTTCGTGCTCGCCGACGAGATCAACCGGGCACCCGCGAAGGTGCAGTCGGCGCTGCTGGAGGTGATGTCGGAGAAGCAGGTCTCGCTCGGCGGGGTCACCCACCGGCTTCCCGAGCCGTTCCTGGTACTGGCCACCCAGAACCCGATCGAATCCGAGGGCGTCTACCCGCTACCGGAGGCGCAGCGGGACCGGTTCCTGATGAAGGTCAACGTCCCCTACCCGAACCCGGCGGAGGAGCTCGAGATCGTCCGGCGGATGGGCACCTCGCCACCGGTCCCCGAGCGGGTCCTGACCCCGGAGGCGCTGACCCGGCTGCAGACCCGGACCGACGAGGTGTTCGTCCATCACGCCATCATCGAGTTCGCCGTCCGGCTGGTGCTCGCCACCCGGTCCCCCGGCGAGGCGGGCCTACCCGAGCTCGAGGGCCACCTGGCCTACGGAGCCTCGCCGCGCGCCTCGCTCGGACTGGTCGCGGCGGCCCGCGCGCTCGGCCTGCTGCGCGGGCGCGACTACGTCGTACCCGACGACGTCGCCGCGGTCGCCCTGGACGTCCTGCCCCACCGCCTGGTGCTCTCGTACGAGGCGCTGGCCGAGGGGCTGACCGCGGACGCGATCGCCGCCCGGATCCTGGGCGTGGTTCCGCAGCCTCAGGTGGCGCCCCGCCAGCAGGGCCCCTCCTACCCCACCGGTCCGCAGGCCGGCGGGTGGGGGACGAACCCGCGTTCGGGCTTCCCGGAATACCTCGACCAAGGTGCGCCCGGATGACGGACCCCGCGGGCCGGCTCCGGGCCGGCTCCATGTCGGCGACCGATCCGGCGGTGGAGCGGACCCTGCGCCGGCTCGAACTGACCGTGCTCCGCCGTCTCGACGGCATGCTCCTCGGCGATCATCTCGGGCTGCTGCCCGGTCAGGGCAGCGAGAAGGCCGAGAGCCGCGAGTACGCCGTCGGTGACGATGTGCGCCGGATGGACTGGGCCGTCACGGCCCGGACCACCGTCCCCCACGTCCACGATCTCATCGCCGACCGGGAGCTCGAGACCTGGGCGCTGGTGGACCTCACCGCCAGCACCGAGTTCGGCACCGGTACCTGGCAGAAGCGTGATCTGGCGATTGCCGCCACGGCCGCGGTCGGCTTCCTGACCGCCCGCACCGGCAACCGGATGGGCGCGATCGCGCTGACCCAGGCCGGTCCACGGGCGATCCCAGCCCGTCCCGGCCGGGACGGGCTGCGGGCGCTGCTGCACACGCTCATCACCGCGCCTCGCGGCGCGCACGACCGGCCCCGCCGCCGGCCCGACCCGGCGGCGGCCACCAACCTCGCCGCGGCGGTGGAGGACCTGCTGCACCCGCCGCGGCGCCGCGGGCTCGCAGTCGTCGTCTCCGACTTCCTGTCCACCGACCTGCGCTGGGAACGGCCGCTGCGGGTGCTCGCGGCGCGGCATCAGGTGCTCGCCATCGAGATCGTCGACCCGCTCGAGCTGACCCTGCCGCCGGTCGGGCTGCTGCCCGTCGTGGACGCCGAGACGGGGGCGTTCGTCGAGGTCCCGACGTCGTCGCGGCGGTTGCGGGAACGTTACGCCGCGGCCGCCGTCGCCCACCGCAGCGCGGTCTCGCTGGCGTTGCGCCGGGTCGGCGCCGACCATCTGGTCCTGCGCACCGACTCGGACTGGCTGGTCGACATCGTCCGGTTCGCCTCGGCGAACCGGCGCGGCCGGGGCGCCGGCCGCCGCCCGCCCGTGGGTCGGGCCAACCAGAGTGGCACGGCGGCGCCCGCCACCAGTCGGGCAGGCACCTGATGAGCTTCCTGGCCGGGCACTGGCTGTGGCTGTACCTGGGGGTCGGCGCATTGCTGATCGCCTATGTCCTGGTCTCGGCGCGGCGGCGGGTGTATGCCGCCCGGCTGTCGTCGGCGTCGCTGCTGTCCTCGGTGCTTCCCCGCCGACCGCAGTGGTGGCGCCGTCACGTCCCGGCGGCGCTGCTGCTGCTCACCCTCGCCGGGTTGGTGTTCTCCCTGTCGCGACCGGCGCGGGCCGAGCGGGTTCCCCGGGAACGCGCGACGATCATCCTGGCGATCGACGTCTCCAACTCGATGGCGGCGACGGACATCGCCCCGACCCGGCTGGCGGCCGCCAAGCAGGGCGCCTCGGCATTCGTCGACCAGCTCCCTCCCCGTATCAACCTCGGGCTGGTCTCGTTCGCCGGCAGCGCGACGGTCCTGGTGCCCGCGTCCGCCGATCGCGAGTCGGTCCGCGCCGGCATCAGCGGCCTGCAGCTCGGTCCCGCGACCGCCGTCGGCGAAGGGATCTTCGCCTCGCTCCAGGCGATCACCACCGCCGGCAAACGGTTCTCCGACGCGGGGCAGAGCGCGCCTCCGGCCGCCATCGTGCTGCTCTCCGACGGGGAGACCACCCGTGGGCGGCCGAACAACCAGGCGATCGAGACGGCACGGCAAGCCCGTATCCCGGTGGACACCATCGCCTACGGCACCGCCGACGGAACGCTCGACGTCGGCGGTCAGGAGGTGCCGGTGCCGGTCAACGAGCAGGCGCTCCGTGACATCGCGGAGCAGACCGGCGGCTCGTACCATCGGGCCACCTCCGGCGACGAACTGCGTTCGGTCTACCGGGGGCTCGGTAGCTCGATCGGGTACCGGACCGAATACCGGGAGGTCACCACCTGGTTCCTCGGGCTGTCCCTGGGGCTGGGATTCGCCGCGGCGGCGACGTCCCTGGCGTTCGCGTCCCGGCTTCCGTGAAGGGATCGACGCCGACGAGGGGGGTCGACCGGACGTCCCGGGGCAGGTCGGCCCCGATCGGACGGGAGCCGTCGATATTCGCCTCGCTGGGTGGCTACGCTGACTAACGTGGGTCAGCTCGACGCGGCCGGAATCATCGATCCTCGACTACGTTCCTCCTACGCGCGGGCCCGGGCGCTCAATGCCGCCCACGGCCGCATGTACTACCTGGCCACCCTGCTGCTGCCAGGGTGGAAGCGGCCCCACGTCCACGCGCTGTACGGCTTCGCCCGCTACGCGGACGAGATCGTCGACGATCTCGACTCCACGCTGACCGAGGCCGAGCGGGCGCGCTGGCTGCACGAGTGGGGCGGCCGGTTCCTCGCGGCACTGCGGGCGGGGACACCCGCCGTCGACGCCGACGCTGAGATCGTCGGCGCCGAGATCGTCGGCGCCGGGAGGGACCGGCACCGCGCGGAGGTCTCGGTGCTGCCTGCGGTGGTCGACACCATTCACCGCTTCAAGCTCGATCCGGACCATTTCGCGGCGTTCCTAGCCTCGATGGCGATGGACCTCACCGTGACGGAGTACGCGACCTGGGACGAGCTGACCGTCTACATGCACGGATCGGCCGCGGTGATCGGCCTGCAGATGGTGCCGATCCTCGAGCCGGTGGACGACAGCGCCCTGCCCTATGCCCGCGACCTGGGGATGGCCTTCCAGCTCGCCAACTTCATCCGCGACGTCGGCGAGGATCTGCGGCGCGGCCGCGTCTATCTGCCCCGGACCTCGCTGGACCTGTTCGGGGTCACCCGGGAGCAGCTGGCCGCCGGCATCGTCGACGGGCCGGTCCGCCGGCTGCTGGCCTTCGAGATCAGCCGGGCGCGGGAGCTGTTCCGCGCCGCCGAGCCCGGCATCCGCCTGCTGCACCCAACCTCACGCGACTGCCTGCGGACGGCATTCGTCCTCTACCGGGGCATCCTCGACGAGGTCGAGCGCGCCGACTACCGGGTGCTCGAACGCCGCGTGTCAGTCGGGCTCCCGCGCCGGCTGGCGGTCGCCGGGCCCGCCCTGGTCCGGGCCGCCCGGGCGCGTCGCGGCCACGGCCACGGGATGCCTCAGATCAGCTCACGGCCCCCCAGGTAGGGCCGCAGCGCCTCGGGAACGCGCACCTCGCCGTCGGCGGTCTGGAAGTTCTCCAGCAACGCCGCCAGCAGCCGTGGGGTCGCCACGGCGGTGTTGTTGAGCGTGTGCGCGAAACGCACGGTGCCGTCGGTGTCGCGGTAGCGCAGGTTCGCCCGGCGCGCCTGCCAGTCGTGCAGCGTCGAGCAGCTGTGCGTCTCGCGGAATCGGCCGAGCGAGGGGAACCAGGTGTTGATGTCGTTCATCCGGAACTTGCCGACGCCCATGTCCCCGGTGGCGCATTCGACGACCTCGTAACACAGTCCGAGGTCGGACAGGATCCGCTCGGCGGTGGCCAGCAACTCGGCATGCCAGCGGGCCGACTCGGCCTCGTCGGCGGCGCACAGCACGAACTGTTCGACCTTCTCGAACTGGTGGACGCGCAGCAGACCGCGGACGTCCCGGCTGGCGCTGCCGATCTCCCGGCGAAAGCACGGCGAGATGCCGGCGTAGCGGATCGGCAGGCGGCCCACATCGAGAATCTCCCCGGCATGCAGGCCGACAAGGGCCACCTCGGCAGTCCCCGCCAGGTAAAGCCCGTCAGCGGGGATCGCGTAGATCTCCTCGCGGGCCTTGGGTAGCATCCCGGTGCCGACGAGCGGCTCCTCCCGGACCAGGGCGGGCACCGACACAGGGATGAAGCCCAGCCCGCGCAGCAGGTCGAGCGCATAGGAATGCACCGCGCGCTCCAGCATGACCATGTCACCGACGAGGGCGTACGCCCGCTCCCCCGCGACCCGCCGGGCCCGGGCGAACTCCGCCCACCCTCGTTTCTCGGCCAGTGCCGTGTGGTCGAGCGGGGTGAAGTCGAACTCCGGCGGCTCGCCGACGGTCCGCAACACCACGTTGGCCGACTCATCGGCTCCCACCGGCGCACCCGGCCACGGGATGCCCGGCACCAGCAGCATCAGCTCGGACAGCCGGGCCCCGGTCCGGGCCAGCTGCTCGCGCAGGTCCTTCAGCTGGCGGTCGAACGCCTCGTGCTCGGCCCGCAGCTCGGCCCGCCGGGCCGCGTCGGCCCCGGCGAACTGCTTCGCGAAGCTCTTGCGCCGAGCCTGCGCCTCGTCCACCTCGAACTGCAGTTTGCGATTGTCCCGGTCGAGCTGTAGCAGTTCATCGACATCCAGATCAATGCCTTTGGCCGCGACCGCGTCTTTCACGGCCTGCGGATTCTCCCGGATAAAGCGCTTATCGAGCATGGAATCGCGTCAGCCTCTGATCGGTACCGCATTGTGCTTTGCGGTAACGCTACCAGCCGTCCGGCCCGCTCACCGGTCCGCTCCCGGCCCGGTAGGCACCCGCCCCGGCAGGCACCATGCGGGGCGATCCGCCGCTCACCGGTTACGGTGCACAGACCACGCCAGAACCAGACCGCACCAGAACCAGACCATGCCAGAAGCAGCAGACCACATCAGAAGCGAGGGAGGCCGGCGACGGTGGCCAGTTCGAGGGAGCGACGTCAACGCGAGCTCGCCGAGGCCCGGGCGGCCCGACAGACGGAGCGGCGCCGGCTCGCCCATCGCCGCCGTCAGCAGCGGCTCGCGGTCGTCTCCGGATTCATCGCGATCGTCGTCGCGGCGTCGACGATCGCCGCGATCCTGCTCACCGGCAAGGACGACCACCCCGACGTGGCCGCCGCCGGTGTCACGACCACACCCACCGCGACCGCACCCACCGCGACCGAGCCAACACAATCGGCCGCCCCCCGGCAGACCAGCAGGGTCGGGCAGTGCACCTACACCTCCAACGGGGAGACCCCGGCCCGCGGCGCCACCCTGCCGGCGGCCGCGGCCACCATCGACACGTCCCCGGCGACAATGGTGATCACCACCGGCGCCGGCACCATCACGGCCGCCTTGGACGCTCAGAAGGCACCATGCACGGTGCACACCCTGCGCACGCTCGCCGGCGCCAGGTACTTCGACGGCACCGCGTGCCACCGCCAGACCGGAGGCGCCGACGCGGGCATCTCGGTCCTGCAGTGCGGCGACCCCACCGGCACCGGCAACGGCAGCCCGGGGTACGGGTACGCCAACGAGAACACCCAGGGCGTGACCTACGACCGAGGCGTGCTGGCGATGGCGCACAGCCAACTGCCGGACAGCAACGGCAGTCAGTTCTTCATCAACTACCAGAACCCGACCCCGCAGGGCGCGGCGGCGCTCGCCGGCAATTACACCGTCTTCGGGAAGATCACCAAGGGACTCGACGTGCTCGACAAGCTCACCGGGCCCGGCGTCGAGGGCGGCGGCTCCGACGGTGCCCCGGCGAGCAAGCCGAAGATTCTTTCGATCACGATCGCCCAGGGCGGCTGACCCGCCGGTCAACCGGCCCAGCGGCGGATGGTGTCGATGCGGGCCTGGAGCTGCGCAGCGGTGGCCTGGCCGCTCGGCGGGCCGCCACAGGTCCGGCGCAGCTCGGCGTGGATCATCCCATGGGGCTTGCCCGTGCGGTGGAAGTGTGCGCCGACAAGCCGGTTCAGCTCCTTGCGCAGCTCGCCGATCACCTCGTGTACGGGCCGGGTAGCCGCCTCGGCCGCCGGCTGCACGCCCTCGCGGGCCGGCGGGACGGCCGGGACCGAATCGTCGGCACGGGCGGCGGCACGGCGCGTGGCGGCCTGCTGGGCAGCCTCCCGCTGGCGCAGCAGGACCGCGACCTGATCGGGCTCCAGCAGGCCCGGCAGGCCCAGAAAGTCCTCCTCCTCGATGGACCCGGGGGCCGCCGGGGTGCCGAACTCGCCGCCATCGAAGATCACTCGGTCGAGATGGGCCGAGGATCCCAACGCCGTGAACAAGGTGTCCGGCTTGTCGGGGGTGTCTTTGCGCCGGTTGGCGTCCCGCAGCGCGTCGTCGTCAAAGGCGTCCGGATCGCACGGGGACTTCTCCAGAGCGTGGTCCCGCTGGACCTCCATCTCGCCGGCTAGCGCCAGCAGGGACGGCACGCTCGGGAGGAAGACCGACGCCGTCTCCCCGTGACCGCGGCCCCGAACGAACCGCCCGACGGCCTGGGCAAAGAACAGCGGGGTCGACGCCGAGGTCGCATAGACCCCGACCGCGAGGCGGGGCACGTCCACGCCCTCACTGACCATCCGTACCGCCACCATCCACCGGTCGGCCGACCGGCGAAAGTCGGCGATCTTGGTCGACGCGGTCGGGTCGTCGGAGAGGATCAGCACGGGCGAGGTGCCGGTGATCCGGGTGAGCAGCACGGCGTAGGCGCGCGCGGCCGCGTGATCCGTGGCGATGACCAGCCCGCCCGCGTCGGGCATGCCGCCGGCCCGCACCTGGGCCAGCCGGGTGTCGGCGGAGGCGAGCACCGCCGGCATCCAGTCCCCGCCCGGATCGAGCGCGGTGCGCCACGCGGCGGCGGTCTGCTCGTTGGTGAGCGGCTCCCCGAGCCGGGCGCTCAGTTCCGCGCCGACACTGGTCCGCCAGGTCATCTCACCCGAGTAGGCAAGGAAGAGCACCGGGCGGACGACCCCGTCGCGCAGCGCCTCGGCATAGCCGTAGGAGGAGTCCGCGATGCTGCGCATCACCCCGTCGGGGCCCGGCAGGTAGGTGACGAAAGGGATCGGGTTGACGTCGGAGCGGAACGGAGTACCAGTCAGCGCGAGGCGCCGCGCGGCCGGAGTGAATGCCTCCCGGATCGCCTCACCCCATGACAGCGCGTCGCCGGCGTGATGGATCTCGTCCAGGACAATCAGAGTGCGGCGCGCGGCGGTCCGGGCGCGGTGCAGGGCCGGATGCGCCGCCACCTGGGCGTAGGTCACGGCGACACCGGTGTAGTCGGAGGATGTCACCCCGGCCGAGTTGCGGAAGTCCGGATCGAGGTCGATACCAACCTCCGCCGCGGCCACGGCCCACTGGCGTTTGAGGTGCTCGGTGGGCGCGACGACGGTGATCCGACTGATCTCGCCGGCAGTGAGAAGGTCGGCGGCCACCTGCAGGGCGAAGGTCGTCTTCCCGGCCCCCGGGGTGGCGACCGCCATGAAGTCCCGGGCGCCCGACGACGACCGTGACCGGTGGGTCTCCAGGGCCGCACGCTGCCACGCGCGCAGCGGTCGGGCTGGGGGAACGGGACGTCGTGGACGAGGGCTTCGGTCGAGGGGGCCGGCTCTCACGCCATCACACTCTAGAAGGCGACACTCGGCGAAGACGCTGGCGGTCGCAGGCGCGTCGGAATGACCACACTTTTGCCGTAGATGGTCCCGAAGGGACCACGCCCGAGCATGACCGTCTTATCTCACAGAGGGTTAAGCTCCTGGAGTCAACCGATTGACTTCGGAGGCTCCGATGCAGCTCACGACCGGTCCTTCGGCAGTTCTCCGCGCACCGGTGGCCTCCGCGCCAGCACCTGAGGTATCCGGTGGCGGCAGGATGCCCAACACCCGCACACCCAACACCCGCACACCCAACACCCGGCTGCGGCTGAGCCGGGAGGAACGGGGCTGGTCGCAGGAACGGCTCGCCACCGAGATCCGTCGGTTCTCCGTCATCCACGAGGGTCGCGAGGCCGGGGTGACCGGCAACATGATCTGCAAGTGGGAGAAGGGCGACAAGAAACCGAGCCTGCGTTATCAGCGGTTGTTGCGGGCGCTATTCGGCCGGTCGTCGGCGGAGCTCGGTTTCGTGGACGACGAAGCGATTCCCGCCGCCACCGGAGCACCGCTGGGCGGAACCAGTCAGGGTACGGCCGTCGCCGCGTCGATGAACCTTGAACAGGCGGCCTGCGAGACGGGCGCCGCGGGCACACTCGTGCTTCACTCCGGCGCCGACATGATCGACACGAACGGTATGCCCGTGGAACGTCGGGACTTTCTCCGGCTCTTCGCCGCGGCGGGCAGCGTCGCCGTCGTGCCCATGAACGGCGTCACGGACACCCCGCCCTGGGAGCGCCTCTCGGCGGCGCTGCGCCGCCGTAGCACGGTGACCCCGGAGCTCGCCGACGAGCTGGGCCAGCTCACCGCGGGGCTGTACGGCCTGGAGGAGCGCGTTCCCGCCCGGATCCTGATACAGCGAGTCACCGGGCATCTGAGCAGGCTCAGTCAGCTGCTGGAGACCATGAGCCGGTCCCCGGTGCGCCGTGAGCTGACCTCCACCGCCGGGGAGACGGCGGCGCTCGCCGGATGGCTCTCGTTCGACATGAACGACCTGCCCGCGGCCGTCGCCTACTACCGGGTGGCCATCGAGGCCGCCCGCGAGGCCGACGACAACGCCCTGTGGGCCTGCGTGCTCGGTTACGAGAGCTACCAGACCGCCAGCCGTGGCCGCCACGACCAGGCCTGCGCGCTGCTCGGTGAGGCCCAGCGACGGGCCGCCACGGGCAGCACGGTGATGACCAGGGCCTGGCTGGCTGCCCGGGAGGCTGAGGAGCAGGCCGCCCGCGGCGAGGGCCGGGCGGCGCTGGCCGCCCTCGACCGTGCCCAGGATGCCTTCGACCGGGGTGAGAGCAACGGGGACCGGGTCTGGACGCAGTTCTTCGACCGGGGCCGGCTCGATGGCCTGAAGGTCACCACCTACACGCGGCTACGGCGACCCGCCGCGGCCTACGCCGCGGCCACCGAGGCACTGCGGGCGGCCGCTCCCGGTGCGACGAAGAAGCGGTCGTTACTGATGAGCGACATCGCGGAGGTGCACATCCAGCGGCGGGAGATCGAGGCGGCCTGCCACTTCGCGGCCGAGTCCCTCGCGATCGTGGCCCAGACGGACTTCTCGCTGGGCCTGGCCCGTATCCGCCGCGCCCGGGAGCACCTGCGGCCCTGGCAGCACACCCAGGCCGTGCGCGAGTTCGACGAGCAGCTGCGGGCACTCACCTGACGGTGGGTGCCGTCTCGGCGCTGATCCAGCCCAGATAGTCGGCATGGCCGGCGACGATCGGCGTCGCAATGATCTCGGGATTTTCGTAGGGGTGGAGGACCACGAGCCGCTCATGTAGCTCGTCGAATCGTTCGGTGGTCGTTTTCGCCAGACAGAGCCATTCCTCGGCCTGCTCGATCTGGCCCTTCCAGCGGTAGGTGCTGCTCATCGGCCCGATCACCTGGAAACAGGCGACCAGACGCGCCTCCACCAGGAGCCTGCCGATACGGTCAGCGATTTCCCGGGAGTCGATACTCACGATGACCTGAAGGTAACCCACGCGCACTCCCATCTCTAAAACGATGGATACGCAAGATACCCTACATCGATCAGTGGCGGTAGCCGTTGAATTTACGGTGTCCGGTAGGATCGTCCGTATTCTCCGCGTGACGTTCCACCCGGATCCACCCGGAATGGGCGGTTCAGTCGCAAGCCGTTTACCGCCGGTTGATCCGGAGGGTACATTCCGGCGCGGAAAGGCCACGCTGGGCGCAAGAGACAACACCCCGCGCCGATCGGAGAAGACCGGCCTGGCCCCGTAACCGTCCTGGTCCCACCCACCGGTTGGTCCTACCGCTGCCGCGGTCCCCCGCCCGGGTCGCTGCCACGCCCGGGTCCGTGCCACCGCCGCCTACGCTGGCTTCACCCGTCCCCGGCGAGCGCGCCGTGAGCCGACGGCCGCTGGGTCTGGCACACGCGGTAGCAGTCGTAGACACCGCCGACGCCGCGCACGGCGCCGAGCACCTTGTCCAATTGCTCCGGCCCGGTGACCTCGATCGTGAAACGCGCATGCGCGACCCGATCATCGGATGTGGTCGTCGAGGCCGCGCGGACGGACGCCGAGATCTCCGAGAGCACCTCGGTGATGTCCGCGAGCAGCCCGTAGCGGTCGAACGCCTCGACGGCGATCTCCGCAGAAAAGATCTGCGCCTGCGGTGCCGACCAGGTCACCACCGCGACGCGCTCGCGGTCCGACCCCGCCTCGGTGGCGTTCATGCACTCCCGGCGGTGCAGAGACACGGTGCTGCCGTGCGTCGCGAAGCCGACGACCACGTCTCCGGGCAGCGGAAGACAACATCGCGCCAGCCTCGCCGGCGCCCGACCACCCACCCCGTCGTCCGCCACGGCCGCGAGGCTGGGCACCCCGCGCCGGGCGATCGGACGGGCCGGCGACGGCAGGCCCGACGAGACGCCGTCCGCGCCGCCGGCGCCGCCGGCGGTCCGCGCCCCGCCGCCGTTCCCGGACCGAGTGGTCGTGACGCCCGGCTCGGCCACCCCGGCCGCGGCGTCCCTGCGCTGCCGGGCCAGCCGGCGCCGGATACGTACCCGGGCCCGGGAGGTCCTGACGAAGTGCAACCAGTCCTCCGACGGTCCCGCGCCGGGGAGGTTGGACGTCAGGATCTCGACGACGTCGCCGTTGCGCAGCCGGGTATCCAACGGGACGAGCCGACCGTTGACCCGGGCGCCGATCGCCCGGTGCCCGATGTCGGTGTGCACGGCGTAGGCGACATCCACCGGGGAGGACCGGGCCGGCAGCGCGAGCATCCTGCCCTTGGGCGTGAACGCCAGCACCTCGTCGGCGTCCAGGTCCGAGGACAGCGACTCGAGGAACTCGTCCGAGTCGACCTCCTCCTGCCAGTCCAGCAGGCTGTGCAACCAGGACAGGCCCTCCAGGCGGGCGCCGTCCGCGCCGGGCCCGACCGGTCGGGCGACGATCCCGGTCTCGGCCAGCCGGTGCATCGACGGCGTCCTGAGCTGGATGTCGAGGGAGCGGCCGGCGTCGTCGGTCACCGTCGTGTGCAGGGACTGGTACATGTTGAACTTCGGGGTGGCCACGAAGTCGCGCAGCCTGCCGGGCACCGGTCGCCACAGGGCGTGGATGACACCCAGCGCCGCGTAACAGTCCGTCACCTCGTCGACGAGCACGAGAACGCGGACGAGGTCGGTGTAGTCCTGGACGGGCCGGTTGCGCTCCTGAGCCCGCTTGTAGATCGAGAACAGGTGGCTGACCCGGATGGAGACGGCGCCGTCGATGCGAGCCCCCACGAGCCCGGCTCGCAACCGTGTCACCAGCGCCGCGACGGTTCCGGCCGCGCGCTCAGCGGCGGTGAACTCATCCACCGTGGCGGCGATCCGGGCGTGCTCGGCGGGATGGAGCACGGCGAACGCCCGGTCCTCCAGCTCCCGCTTGATCACGCTGACGCCGAGCCGGTGGGCCAGCGGGGCCAGGACCTCAAGCGTGACCCGGGAGATCTTCACCTGTTTGGGGGGGGACATGAAAGCGAGCGTGCGCATGTTGTGCAGCCGGTCCGCAATCTTGATGACCAGTACCCGGTAGTCCCGGGCCAGGGCCACGATCAGCTTGCGCAGCGTCTCGGCCTCCGCGGCCTCCCCGAACCGCATCTTGTCCAGCTTGGTGACACCGTCGACGAGGTTGGCCACCTCCGCACCGAACTCCTGGGTAACGGAGTCGAGGGTGTACCCGGTGTCCTCGACCGTGTCATGCAGCAGGGCGGCGATCAGGGTGGTCGTGTCCACCCCCAGCTCCGCGAGGACCTCGGTGACGGCGAGGGGATGGCTGATGTACGGATCCCCGCTGCGCCGCATCTGACCGGCGTGCAGCCGCTCGGCGATGCCGTAGGCGTGCACCAGCAGGCCGATGTCGGCACGCGGATGATAGTCGCGATGCGCCTCGACGATGTCACGCAGCTCCGGCGGCACCTGGGACATCCGCGGTGTCGCCATCCGCCGGGCCAGGTGGGCGAGACGCACGCTCGCCTGCCGGGCCGCCGACAGGGCCCGGGAGGCCTCGTCGGCGCCGCCGTCGGCCCGGGACAGCGCGGGGGTCAGACCGCCGCCGGCCGGCAGACCCGCACCCACGGTCTCAGCATCCACGGCGCCCCCCTGATTCGACCCGTTAGACCTGTACGCCCGAGGTAACGCGGAAACAGCCGTACACACCCTCGATAGCACGCACCGCACTCAGGATGTGCCTGAGATGTTTGGTGTCTCCCATCTCGAACGTGAAGCGGCTGACCGCCACCTGATCCCGCGTGGTGGCCACCGACGCCGACAGGATGTTCACGTGCCGGTCGGACAGTACCCGGGTGACATCCGAGAGTAGTTTGGTACGGTCCATCGCCTCGACCTGGATCACGACGAGGAACACCGAGCCCGACGACGGCGCCCACTCGACCTGGACCGTGCGGTCGTGCGGCCCGCCACGCAGCCCCGACAGGTTGGAGCAGTCCGTCCGGTGGACCGACACGCCCTTGCCCCGGGTGACGAAACCGGCAATCTCGTCGCCGGGCATGGGCGTACAGCAGCGAGCGAGCTTCGTCCACACGTCGGGAGCACCGGTGACGAGCACCCCCGGCTCCCCGGTCGAGCGGCGCAGCGTGCGGATCGGCAGCTCGGTCTCACCCGCGTCCTCCTCGGCCCCCTCCGGGCCGCCGAGGGCCACGAGCAGCCGCGAGACCACCAACTGGGCGCTGACGTGGTTCTCCCCCACGGCCGCGTAGAGGGCGGCCACGTCGGCGTAGCGCAGGTCCTTGGCCAGGTTCAGCAGGGCGTCCCCGCTCATCAGGCGGGACAGCGGCAGGCCGTGGCGGCGCATCGCGCGGCCGATCGCGTCGCGGCCGGCGACGATCGCATCCTCCCGGCGCTCACGGGCGTGCCACTGGCGGATCTTCGTCCTGGCCCGCGACGAACGGACGAACATCAACCAGTCCCCACTCGGGCCGGCCGAATGGGCCCGCGAGGTGAAGATCTCGACCGTGTCGCCATTGTCCAGCGGGGTGTCCAGGGCTGCGAGACGGCCGTTGATCCGGGCCCCGACGCACTGGTGACCGATGTCGGTGTGCACCGCGTAGGCGAAGTCCACCGACGTCGACCCGGCGGGTAGCGGGATGACGTCGCCCTTGGGGGTGAAGACGAAAACCTCGTCGGTCTCGGCGGCGAACCGCAGGCTGTCGAGGAACTCTCCCGGGTCCGCGGTCTCCCGCTGCCAGTCGAGCACCTGACGCAGCCAGGTCATGAGGTCCGCGTCGGGTCCGCCCTTGCGCCGACCGGCCCGCCCGCCCTCCGGGGTCCCCGCCGAGGGCCGGGCCGCAACCCCGTCCTCCTTGTACTTCCAGTGCGCGGCGATGCCGTACTCGGCCCGGTTGTGCATTGCGTGCGTGCGGATCTGCAGCTCGACCGGTTTGCCCTCGGGACCGATGACCGTCGTGTGCAACGACTGGTACATGTTGAACTTAGGCATCGCGATGTAGTCCTTGAACCGGCCGGGAATCGGCTTCCAGGTCGCGTGCACGGTGCCCAGCGTGGCATAGCAGTCCCGGACCGAGTCGACCAGGACGCGGATGCCGACCAGATCATAGATGTCGTCGAAGGAACGGCCGCGCACCACCATCTTCTGGTAGATCGAGTAATAGTGCTTCGGCCGCCCGGAGACGACCGCCTTGATCCGCGCGTCCCGCAGGCCGGCCTGCACCTGCCCGATCACCTCGGCCAGATAGACGTCCCGGCTCGGGGCCCGGTCAGCGACCAGCCGGACGATTTCATCGTACCGTTTCGGATACAGCGCAGCGAACGCGAGGTCCTCCAGCTCCCACTTCAACGAGTTCATGCCGAGCCGGTGGGCGAGCGGGGCGTAGACCTCGAGCGTCTCCCCGGCCTTGCGTTCCTGCTTGTGCTCGGGCAGAAAGCGCAGGGTACGCATGTTGTGCAGGCGGTCGGCGAGCTTGACCACCAGCGCGCGTGGGTCGCGGGCCATCGCGACGACCATCCGGCGGATGGTCTCCGCCTGGGCCGCCTCGCCGACCTTGACCCGGTTGAGCTTGCTGACCGCGTCGACGATGAGCGCGATATGGTCACCGAAGGTGTCCCGGATTGTGTCGACGGTGAGCGTCGTCTCCTCGACGGTGTCGTGCAGCAACGCCGCGGACAGCGTCGCGGTGTCCATCCCCAGATCGGCGAGAATGCTCGCGACCGCGATCGGATGAGTGATGTACGGGTGGCCGGAGAAGCGCACCTGGCCGGCGTGCGCCGCGTCGGCGACCTCGAACGCCTGCTGCACCTGGGCGATGTCGGCGCGCGGGTGGTTCGCGAGCAGCCCGCGCAGCACCGGATCGAGAGCCGAGGGAGGCGTCGCCCGGTGCGTCGAAAAGCGGGAGAGCCGCCCGCGCACCCGACGCGGCAGCGGCGGCGACTCGTGCCCCAACCGGGGGACGACCGGGGAACCGTCCTCGGGACGCCGTCCCAGGCCGACCGCGGTGACCAGCTCGGACCCCCCCGGGGATCCACCTGGTGACTCCTCCCCGCGGACATCGCCACCATCCGCGGCCGGCGGCTGTGCCGGCCCGTGGGCTGCCGGCCCGTGGGCTGCCGGCTCACGCGCCGCCGATCCGGCGGTGGCCCGTGCGGCATCGCCCACCGGCCGGGGCTCCCGGAAGGGAGTGACGGCGGGCGGCGGAACTCCGGTGGTCACCGGCGCTGCCTCGGGCACGAACCGCTCCTGCGTAAGGACTAGACACCGAGCCTAACGCCGCACTGGTCAGAAGCCTTCCGCGGACCTCGCCCAGGCAAGATCAAATCGCCAGAAGGGAGACGACATCGAGCGGCGCAACCCGATCACGGCCCGGTAGGAAGGACAGCTCCATGAGGACCGCCAGCCCCACGACCTCCCCGCCGCCAGCCGCGAGCAGGCTGTGGGCGGCGGCCGCGGTGCCACCGGTGGCCAGCACGTCGTCGACGAGCAGGATCCGGTCGCCGTCGTGCACTGCGTCGGCGTGGATCTCGATCGTGGCGGCGCCGTACTCCAGGTCGTAGGACGCGCTTCGGGTCGGCCCCGGCAGCTTGCCCTGCTTGCGGATCGGCACGAGGCCGGCGCCCAGCCGGTCCGCGACCGGCGCGGCTAGCAGGAAGCCCCGCGCCTCGATGCCGGCGATCGTGGTGGCCCCCAGCGCCCGGGCCGCGTCCGCCAGTGCACCGATGACCACCCCGAACGCGGTCGGCGTCGCGAGCAGCGGGGTGATGTCCTTGAACACGACCCCCGGCTGCGGCCAGTCGGGAATGTCGCGGATGTGGCCACGCAGGACCTCGGCGACCGCGTCGTGCGCGGCGGATCGCTGCGGTGCGTCGTCGATGCTCGTCATCGTGCCGCTTCTCCCACCTTCAAGGTCGTCCGGACTTCAGGGGCATCCGGAGATCTGCCGCCACACGATCGGGGCCGCCCGGATCCGCGCGGCCGGTGACCTGGCTCATCGGCGTTTCTTACCGCTCGGCCGTCCGCGCCGGCCGGGTTTGCGCCCCGCGGCGCGCCGGGCGGGGGGCGCGCCCGACGGTCGTCGGGCGGCACCGCCCAGGTTCGCCCCGGCCGGAACCGGTTCACACGCGCCGGAGGCGGGTCGTCCTACGGCCTGCTCGGCCCGCTCGTCGGGGACAGGACCGCCCTCACCCCAGCCGGCCGGATCGACCGCCGCGCCGGCGGAAACTGCCGTGCCCGGCGCACCCGCGGCTGCCCGGACCCGCCTGGCGCGCTCGCGGGCGACCCGCGCGTCCAGCGCCCGCACGGCGGGGTCGCCGCGTTTGAGGTCGACGAGCAGCGGCGTGGCAAAGAACAGGGAGGAATATGTACCGGAGGCGATACCGACGAACTGGGCGAGCGCGAGGTCCTTCAGCGTGCCGGCACCGAGCAGACCGGCGCCGACGAAGAGGAGGGAGGCGACCGGGATGATGGCGATGAGCGAGGTGTTCAGCGAACGCACCAACGTCTCGTTGAGCGCGTCGTTCGTCGCCTCCGCGTAGGTCCGCCGCGTCGACGTGCCCATGCCCGCGGTGTTCTCCCGCACCCGGTCGAACACCACCACCGTGTCGTATAGAGAGAATCCGAGGATCGTCAGCACGGCGATGACCGTCGACGGCGTCACCTCGAAACCCACCAGCGAGTAGACACCCATGGTGACGACGAGGTCATGAACGAGAGCGGCTATCGCCGCGAGCGCCATCCTCCACTCGAACCGCACCGAGAGGTAGATCACGACGAGCACGAGGAAGACGACCAGGCCCTGAAGGGCCTTGTTTGTGATCGTCGATCCCCAGGACGAGCCGACGGTCGACACGGCGATGTCGCGGTCCGGGTCCGACACCGAGAATCGCTTGGCCAACGCGCCGGTCAGCTCACGGGTCTGGGCGTCGGAGAGGGTCGGCGTCTGGATCCGGAACTGGTGGGAGGTCTCCAACTGCTGGACCACGCTGTCCGCCGGGTCGAGCCCAATGCCGGACAGCGTGTCCTCGACCTGCGCGACGGTACCGCCACTGCTGGGTAGCTGGAAGACCGCGCCACCGGAGAATTCGATACCGAAGGTGAAGCCACGGAAGATCATGCTGATGATGCAGACGGTGACCACGACGCCGGAGACGGCATACCAGGCCTTGCGCCGGCCGACGAAGTCGACGTTGAAGTCGCTGCGGTAGATCCGCCCGACCAGTGCCATCTCAGCTCTCCCGCCTCTGCCCGGCCGGCGCCGGCCGCTTGGCCAGCCGCGCCCGGGTGGGAGCGGCCGGCGCCACGCCACCACCACGCCCGCCGAGGGTTTTCGGGCTCAGGCCCGAGTACCGGCTGGCCGAGAACAGTCGGCGCCGCACCAGCAATGTCACCAACGGCCGGGTGAAGATAAACATGATCACGACATCGCTCAACGTCGACAGCCCGAGCGTAAAGGCGAAGCCGCGCACCGAGCCGATCGACAGGATGTAGAGGACCGCGGCGGCCAGGAAGGAAACCGTGTCCGCGGAGAGCATCGTGCGCCGCGCGGCGGGCCAGGCACGATCCGTGGCCGCCCGGACCGTGCGGCCGGCCCGGACCTCGTCTTTGATCCGTTCGAAGTAGACCACGAACGAGTCCGCCGTGACACCGATCGACACGATCAGACCGGCGATGCCCGCCAGGGTCAGCGTGAACCCGATCGCCACGCCGAGCAGCACCACCGAGGCGTAGATCAGCAGACCGCTGACGGCGAGGGAGGTGATCACGACGATGCCCAGCGCCCGGTAGTACAGGAAGGAGTAGGCGATGACGAGAACGAGTCCGATGGCGCCGGCGAGCAGTCCGCCGTGCAGCGAGTCACGGCCGAGGGTCGGCGAGATGGACTCGGCCTGGGATCGCTCGAAGGCCAGGGGAAGGGCACCGTAGCGCAGCACGTTGGCGAGGTCCTCGGCTTCGGACTGGCTGAAGCCGCCGGAGATCTGGGCCGATCCGGGGATGCGCTCGTTGGTCTGCGGCGCGGACTGCACCACCCCGTCGAGCACGATCGCGGCCTGCTTGCCGATCGTGCTCTCGGTCAGCTTGGTGAACTTGTTCTGGCCCGAACCGGTGAACTCGACGTTCACGACCCACTGCCCGGTGGTGACGCCCGTGGTCCCGCCGCCGCCCTGCAGGCCCGCGGAGGCGGTCTTCACATCCGTCCCGACCACCGTGGCCGGCTTGAGCAGGTACTTCGTCGTCCCGGTCCGGTCACAGGCGGCGGTCCAGTCCTGCGGGTGGTCGGTGCTGACCGAGGCCTTGCGGACGTCGGCCGCTGCGCACGTCAGCGACTCGTAGCGAGCGAACACGTCGGCGGGCGGGCTGTCCCCGGCCGGCGCGGTCGACCCGGTCGCCGCCGGCGCGGGGGCGGCCGAAGCCACCGGAGAAGCCGAGGCCGCGCTCACCGCGGGCGTGCCCGCGGCGGCCAGCGACAGCGGCTGGGCGATCAGGCCGCGGCCCGTGCCGTCACCGAGTGCGGCCGGTTTGTTCGACGCAGCGGGTGCCTGGGATGATGGCGCGATGCTCGGCGTGCTCTGGCTGGCCGTCGGGGCCGACTGGCCCGTCGCGCCCGGCGTGGGTGCGGGGACCGCCCCAGTGGGGGTGGGGATGGGCCCCGGGGTGGCCTGGCCGGACGTGGCGACCTCACGGAAACGCAGTTCGGCGGTCTGCCCGACCAGATCCACGACGTCGTTGCGGCCGCGGCCGGGCACCGAGATCTCGATCTGGTTGCCGGTGCGATGAACCTCGGACTCAGCGACGCCCAAGCCGTCAACGCGCTGCCGGATGATGTCGACGGCCTGGTTGACGGCACCGCTGTCGACGTTGTTCCCCTGCGTGGCACGAGGCGTGAGGATGACGCTCGTCCCGCCCTGCAGGTCGAGCCCGAGCCGGGGCTTCCAGTTTCCGGTAGCGGCCATGAGGCCGTAGAGGACGACGATCAGACCGCCGAGGATCCCCAGCCGGGTCCAGACGGAGATTCCCCTGGATACCCGTGCCGAGCCGCGTGCCACCTGCGAGTCCCTTCCTCACGCGCCGGTATGCCGGCGCTCGTTCGTCTCGCCGCTGCCCGGACCGGCGGTGCCCAAAGTATCCGAACGAATGTCACCGAGGGTGCGTTCCGCTCCCCGAACGGTAGTGCTCGGTCAGGTGACCAGCGGTCATAGCTCCTTGCGGGGCGGGTGTGTCGTTTCACCGCCCGTGCCGCCGTCCCCACCGGAGACGCCACCACCGGGAGGCGACGCCTCGGCGCCACCAGGGCCACCAGGGCCGTCGGAACCGTCGTCGTGCGACTGCGGTTCCCCGGAGGACTCCCCGCCGTCCCCGGCTCCGTCGGGCGTACTGATCACCCGGGCGATCGCGCTGCGCGAGAAGCGGCAGACGACATCGGGCGCAACTTCCAGCAGGACGTCACCGTCCTCCAGCTCGACGACCGTGGCGTAGAGACCAGCGGTGGTCGTCACCAGGGTACCGGGAACGATCCGCGACATCTGCTGCTGTTGCGCCTTGGCGCGGCGCCGCTGCATCGAGAAGAAGTAGACGATCACCAGGATGAGGATCAGCGGGAACAGGAGCCCGCTGATCGAACTGCCCCCGTCCTTGTCGGCCGTCACCGAAGCTGCCACGAGTACGTGCACGTCCTGCCCTCCTGATGTGTTGCGGCGATCGTACGTATCGATCGGATGCCCGTGGTGGGCAGGGCGGTTGTGCCCGGCGCGCAGGACCTCCTCCGGCCGGAATGGCCGGTGTTACGGGGACGGCTCACCCAGGACGAACCAATCACCTTCAGTGGCCGCTCCCCGGCCGACCGGCCCTCTCACAGTCATTCTCCCTCGGTAAACAGCGAGACCTGGGTACGGCCGAGCGGATCGGTGACGGGGTCCAGACCGAGGTGCTCGAAGGCGGCGGGGGTGGCCGTCCGGCCCCGGGCGGTACGGATCAGCAGGCCGGCACGCAGCAGGAACGGCTCGGCCACGTCCTCCACCGTCTCCGGTTCCTCCCCGACCGACACGGCGAGCGTGGTGAGCCCGACCGGACCGCCGCCGAACCGGGTGACCAGCGCCTCCAGCACGGCCCGGTCGAGGCGGTCCAGTCCGAGCCCGTCGACGTCGTAGATCCGCAGCGCCGCCTGGGCGATCTCGCGGGTGACCACGCCGTCGGCCCGCACCTCCGCGTAGTCGCGCACCCGGCGCAGCAACCGGTTGGCGATGCGGGGCGTACCACGCGACCGGCCAGCGACCTCGGCGGCTCCCTCGGCGGTGAGGGTGACCCCCAGCAGGCCGGCCGAGCGAGTCAGCACCCGGGCGAGCTCGTCGGCGTCGTAGAAGTCCAGATGGGCGGTGAACCCGAACCGGTCCCGCAGCGGGCCGGTCAGCAGGCCCGACCGAGTCGTGGCCCCGACCAGCGTGAATGGCGACACGTCGAGGGGGATCGCGGTCGCGCCCGGGCCCTTGCCCAGGATGACGTCAACCCGGAAGTCCTCCATCGCGGCGTAGAGCAGTTCCTCGGCTGGCCGGGCGATCCGGTGGATCTCGTCGAGGAACAGGACCTCTCCCGGGGAGAGTGCGGTGAGGATCGCGACGAGGTCCCCGGCGCGTTCGATCGCCGGCCCACTGGTCATCCGCAGCGGAGCCTCGAGCTCCTGCGCCATGATCATCGCAAGGCTGGTCTTACCCAGACCGGGCGGGCCCGACAGCAGGACGTGGTCCGGCGGGCGACCGCGCGCCCGTGCCCCCTCGAGCATGATCGTAAGCTGCTCGCGCACCTTACGCTGGCCGACGAACTCGGCCAGGGTGCGCGGACGCAACCCGGCCTCGAAGGCGCACTCCTCGGGACTCGCCGCGGCGGACACCAGGCCGTCGTCACTC
>NZ_CDWRCK010000005.1:38138-39941 GCF_977927595.1 Frankia sp. CcWB3 | reverse complement strand
GGCTGGTAGCACCCGGATACGCGATGGCCGAGGTCGTCGCGGACCGTCTGCTCGGCGGCGGCGCGACCTTCACCGGTGCCGACATGTCGACCAAGCTCAAGTTGCTCGGCGTCGACGTCGCGAGCTTCGGGGACGCCTTCGGGACGACTCCCGGTGCGCTGCCTATCACGTTCGCCGACCCGGTGGCCAAGGTCTACAAGAAGCTGGTGCTCTCCGACGACGCGCGTAGCGTCCTCGGTGGCATCCTCGTCGGCGACGCCGGGGAGTACGGCATGTTGCGGGCCATGGTCGGCTCCGCCGGGGTCGTGCCGGACGATCCCGCGCGGCTCATCCTGCCGGCCGGCGACGGCGACGGCGACGGGGCAGGGGCCGGCGGCTCCGGGGCCGGGGTGGCGCTCCCCGCCGGGGCGCAGATCTGCTCGTGCAACAACGTCACCCACGGCCAGATCTGCGCCGCGATCAGCGAGAACGGCCTTACCGACGTCGCCGGGATCAAGGGGTGTACCAACGCGGGCACGAGCTGTGGCAGCTGCGTGCCGATGCTCAGGACGATCCTCGGCCAGCAGCTCGCCGCCGCGGGCATCGAGGTATCGAAGGCGCTGTGCGAGCACTTCGACGTCAGCCGGGCTGAACTGTTCGAGATCGTCCGGGTGCGGGGGATCACGACGTTCTCGCAGCTGATCGCCGAGCACGGTCGGGGCCGGGGCTGCGAGGTTTGCCGGCCGGTGGTGGCCTCGATTCTCGCCTCCCTTTACAACGGGTACGTCCTGGCCGGCGAGCAGGCCGCCCTGCAGGACACCAACGACCACATGCTCGCGAACATGCAGAAGGACGGCACGTACTCGGTCGTCCCCCGGCTGCCCGGCGGCGAGGTCACGCCCGAGACGCTCATCCTGATTGGCGAGGTGGCCCGGGACTTCAACCTCTATACGAAGATTACCGGTGGGCAGCGCATCGACCTCTTCGGCGCCAGGGCCGAGCAGCTGCCGAAGATCTGGAAGCGGCTGACCGACGCCGGACTCGAGTCCGGACACGCCTACGGCAAGGCGTTGCGGACGGTGAAGTCCTGCGTCGGGGAGACCTGGTGCCGCTACGGCGTACAGGACTCCACCACGCTGGCCGTCGACCTGGAGCTACGCTACCGCGGCCTGCGATCTCCCCACAAGATCAAAATGGCGGTCTCCGGCTGTGCCCAGGAATGCGCGGAGGCGCGGTCCAAGGACGTCGGGGTGATCGCCACCGAGCAGGGCTGGAACCTGTACCTGGGCGGCAACGGCGGTCACCGGCCCCGGCACGCGGAGCTGTTCGCCTCCGACCTCGACACCGAGACGCTCGTCCGCTACATCGACCGGTTTCTGATGTTCTATGTGCGCACCGCCGATCGCCTCCAGCGCACCGCGCCGTGGGTGGAGAGCCTCGACGGCGGCCTCGGACATGTCCGCGAGGTCATCGTCGACGACTCGCTGGGCATCTGCGCCGAACTCGACACGGCCATGGCCCACCACGTCGCGACCTATCAGGACGAGTGGAAGACGACGCTGGCCGATCCGGTCGCACTGCGCCGGTTCGCCTCGTTCGTCAACGCCCCCGAGGCGGCCGACCCCGACGTCATCCACCTCCTCGAACGCGGCCAGCCCCGGCCGGCCCGCCCGGCCGAGCGGGCAGCCCTCATCGCCGGTGCCACGCTCCCCGTGGTGGCTGGCCGTTTCCTTACCTATCCAGGCTCCTTGCCTATCCAGAGGGACGAAACGGACACAAAGGAGTCGAAATGAAATAACTTGCGCGTTTCGAACCCTCCACAGG
>NZ_CDWRCK010000005.1:32160-37674 GCF_977927595.1 Frankia sp. CcWB3 | reverse complement strand
AAAAGCCTCTGGATAGGCAAGTAAGCGCATCCCGGACGATCTGGAGGCCGCCATGATCTGGACCGACATCTGTGCCCTGGACGATCTGACTCCCGATCGCGGCGTGGCCGCGCTCGTCAACGGCGCCCAGGTGGCCATCTTCCGGCTGAGCGACGGTCCCGTGCTCGCCGTCGGCAACGCCGACCCGATCGGCCTGGCCAACGTGCTCTCCCGGGGTCTCGTCGGCTCCCGCGGAGACCGGGCCGTGGTCTTCTCGCCGTTACACAAGCAGGCGTTCGATCTGGTGACGGGGGAGTGCCTCGATGCCGAGGGGGTGCGCCTCCCCGTCTACCCGGTGCAGGTGCAGGACGGTCGGGTGCTGGTCGGCCCCGTCGCGGCGGCCCGTCCGGTCAGCTGAGGCGGTCAGCCGGCCGGTCAGCCGGAATGGTCGGCTGCGGCGATCGGCCCCGAACGGGCTGGTCAGGCCGCACACTGGGAGAAAGCCGACGCGGGAGGGGACGAAGATGACCGGTGTGCAGACAGCCCCGGGCGGATGGGTGGCCCTTGTCGGTGGCGGTCCCGGGCGGGCGGATCTGATCACCGTACGCGGTCTGCGGCTGCTCCAGGCTGCGGATGTCGTGGTGGTCGACCGGCTGGCTCCCCGTGAGCTGCTGGATGAGGTGCGACCCGGTACCGAGATCATCGATGCGGGCAAGGCGCCGCACGGTCACAACCTGACCCAGGACGAGATCAACGCGGTGATCGTCGATCGGGGACTGCGCGGGCTCGGCGTCGTCCGGCTCAAGGGCGGTGATCCGTTCGTCTTCGGTCGTGGCGGCGAGGAGGCCCTGGCCTGCGCTGCGGCCGGCCTGCCCTGCGAGATCGTCCCCGGGGTGACGAGCGCCGTCGCGGTCCCCGCGCTCGCCGGGATCCCGGTGACCCACCGGGGCATCACCCAGGACGTGGCTGTCGTCAGCGGCCATATCGATCCGTCGCATCCCGGTTCCACCGCCGACTGGGACGCGCTCGCTACCGGTCCGGGCACAGTCGTCGTGCTGATGGGCGTCGGGGCACTGCCCGAGATCAGTCACGAGCTGGTGAAGCGGGGCCGCCGGCCGGAGACTCCGACCGCGGTGATCCACGCTGGCGGGACAGCCGACGAGACGATCATCACCGGGCCCCTGGCGGATATCGCCCGGCTCGCGGCCGAAGCCGCGATCAGTTCTCCCGCGGTCATCGTAATCGGAGATGTGGTTTCGCTACGTGATCGAATTATCGGCGTGATGGGTACCGTCGGGGCGGTCCCGGCGGAGCCGCTTCCGGTGGAGCCCACGGTGTCGGCTTGACGCTCCCGCCGTCGGGTCGCCCGTCCACCCGGACCTTCAGCGCAGCGCCAGGATCCGGTCGTCCCCCTTTCTCGGGTCCCCTCGGCCGTCGGTGTTGCTGGTGATGATCCATACCGATCCGTCCGGTGCGAGCACCGCCGCGCGCAGCCGGCCCAGCTCACCGGTGAACGCCGTGCGGGGGGCGCCACGCACATGGTCACCGGCCAGGCCCACCTCCCACAGCCGCTGTCCGCGCAGCGCCGCCACGTACAGGGTGTCTCCACGGATCGCGACGCCGCTCGGGGATGCTTCGGCGGTGGTCCAGGTGACGAGGGGATTGCGCAGGCGGCCCTTGTCGGTGTCGCCGACGCCCTCCACCATCGGCCACCCGTAGTTGCCGCCCGGGATGATCAGGTTCACCTCGTCGAAGTTGTTCTGGCCGAACTCGGATGCCCACAGCCGTCCGGCCGTATCCCACGCCAGGCCCTGCACGTTGCGGTGGCCGATGCTGTAGATCAGCGAGCCCGGGAACGGATTGCTCGGCGGCACGCTTCCGTCGGGACGCATCCGTAGGATCTTGCCGTTCAGACTGGCGCGGTCCTGCGCCCGTGTGGTCACGCCGGCGTCCCCTACCCCCGCGTACAGCAGGCCGTCCGGGCCGAACCTGATCCGTCCGCCGTTGTGGATCTGGGCGTTCGCGAGCCCGGTGAGGATCGGTGCGGGGGAACCCGCCCAGTTCCCGGTCAGCCGGAACCGCACGATCCGGTTGTCGGCCCGGGTCGTGTAATAGGCGTACACGAAGTGATCGGCCGCGTAGGTGGGGGAGACGGCGAGGCCCAGCAGCCCCGATTCCCCGCTGTGCACCATGTCCGGAAAACGGGCGACCTCGGTAGGCTCGCCACCGCCGGCCGGGCGACGCAGGATACGGCCGCTGTCCCGTTCGCTGATCAAGGCGTCCCCGGAGGGGAGGAAGGCGACATCCCAGGGCGCCGCGAGACCCGTGGTGATGATGCGCAACTCGGGCTGCGGGCTGTCGCGACCCGCCGACGGTGCGGTGGTGGCCGGCTTCGACGACTCGGCCGGCCAGGGGCGGCCACCATTCCAGCCGCAGGCGGATACGCCGAGGCCCACCAGGGCGAGAATGGCGCTGACCAGGACGAGGCAGCGCACGGGAGGACAACGGGGAGATTCGGGGCGGCCCGCGACTAGGTCAGCCTTTGCCGCGGCGGCGCGGCCGGGCTTAGGAGACGTGACGGGCGGCAAGGACCGTCAGTAGCATCACGATCGCGATCAGCGCGACGATCACCTGCGGTGACATCTGGAAGAAGCTCTGGCGCAGGTACTCGCGCGAGGCGCGGCAGGTGGGACACCGGCCTTCGACCACCAGTCCGGCGCAGCGCGCGCAGACGAGATCCTCGCTGCCCATAGCGCCTCCTTCTCACCCGGGACGGATGCCATGATCGGGCGATCGTCGCACTTCCTCGGGGTGGGGACAACACCCGGATGTTTCGGATGGAGCACGACCGTTGGCGACACGCACGATCGACCTCCACGTTACGCCCGCGCACGGTGGCGTGCCGCTCCGTCAAAGGTCGACCGGGCGAGCGGTGACCCGCTCGGGGCTGTTCTCGGAGATTCCGGTCGGGCGTTAACCTGCGGCCCCCGACCTTCGTCACGCCCTACCATGCGGCTACTGAAAGTCATGGGAGTGCGGGAAGGCGCAATGATCGTTTTGAGTTCCGTGAGCAAGCGGTACCCGAACGGCGGCCGGCCGGCGCTGATCGATGTCACCGCGGAGATCGGTGCCGGTGAGTTCGTCTTCCTCGTGGGGCCGTCCGGATCGGGTAAGACCACATTGCTGCGATTGCTGCTGCGGGAGGAACGGGCGACGTCCGGCCGGGTGCTGGTGGCCGGCCGTGACGTCGCGCGGATGCCGGACCGCGGGGTGCCCCAGCTGCGCCGGCTGGTCGGCTGCGTCTTCCAGGACTTTCGCCTGCTACCGAATCGGACCGTGGCGGCGAACATCGCGTTCGCCCTCGACGTGGTCGGCCGTCCTCGGCATGTCGTGCGCAGCGTCGTGCCGGAGGCACTCGAGCTGGTCGGCCTCGCGGAGAAGGCGGACCGGTATCCCGATGAACTCTCCGGAGGCGAACAGCAGCGGGTCGCAATCGCCCGGGCGTTCGTCGGCCGTCCTCGGGTACTGCTGGCCGACGAGCCGACCGGCAACCTCGATCCGAACACCAGCATCGAGATCGTGAACCTGCTCGACACTGTTCATCAGGCCGGCACCACCGTCGTGATGGCCACCCACAACGCGTCGCTCGTCGACGCGATGCGCCGCCGGGTGCTCGAGCTGAGCGACGGCGCGCTGATCCGGGACGAGGCTCGCGGGCGTTACAACCAGGATGATCTGGTGGTGCCGATGATTCCCCGGCCCGGGCCCCGGGTGCCGGCCGACCGGGTCCGCTGATGCGACCGGGTCTGCTGGCGTCGCTGCTGTGGACGGGCCTGCGCCGCAACCTGGCGATGACCTGCGCTATGATCATCACTGTCGCGATCTGCCTGGCGTTGCTGGGGTCGGGCCTGCTCCTGCGGGCGCAGGTGCACACCATCGACAGCTTCCTGCTCGACCAGATCGAGGTCGTCGTTGATCTCTCCGATGGCATCACCCCAGGCGAGCGGTCTGCCCTCGAGGCCGAGATCGCGGCGGATCCACTGGTCGTCGACGTGCGGTACGAAAGCAAACAGCAGGTGTACGACCGTTTCCGTCGGGACTTCCGTGGATCGCCCGACGTCCTCGCCGGTGTCGGACCCGACGACCTGCCCGCGGCGCTACGACTTACGCTCACCGATCCGCGAGCGGCCCGCGACATCGTCGTCACCTACACCGGCCTCGACGGGGTGGAAGCTGTGCGCGACCAGCGCGGCCTGCTTGACCCGTTGTACCGGTTCCTCGACGCCTTCACAGCGGGCGCCTTCGCCCTCGCCGCCGTGCAGGCCTTGGCGTCCTTCGCCCTCATCTACACGATGATCCGGATCTCGGCGCATGCTCGGCGGCGGGAGACTGCCATCATGAAGATGGTCGGTGCGTCCAACGGAACAATCCGGGCCCCGTTCGTCTTGGAGATCGCGGCGGTGGGGCTGGTTGGCGGGCTGTTCGCCACGGGCGTGCTCGCGTTGGCCAAGATCTACCTGGTGGACGGCCGGTTCGCGAAGCAGACGATGTTCCCCCTGTTCGGTTGGTCGGCGGTCTGGGAGACCGCGGCCGTCGTGCTGGGGGTCGGTGTGCTCGCCGCCGCCGCGATGGCTTCGGTGGCGCTCCGCCGTCATCTACGGGTCTGAGGCGTCATCCGTCGCTCGGCCCCGGTCCGCTTCGACTCGCACTGGACATCATCCTCGAGGAATACTTCCTTGAGATAATCTTCGGGTGAAATCTCATATTGGCGTCCCTCCGGGCTCGTCCAGATGAAATGTCCAGGCCTGGGCTGGCACACGGACCATCCCTTCTGCGTTGATTGATCGGGAGATGATGTATCCGGCCGCCCCGGTCTTCTCGTAGCACCTTCCTCGGCGCCACGCCTGGGCCGCTTTTCATCCGCGTGTTTCAGCCGGTGATGCCTCCGGCATTTTGGCCCGAGGTTCCGCTCGCTCGTCTGGCCACCTCGACGATGCGACCTGGTATGATCAAGATCGCAGTGAATGGAAGGCTTCTCGCATCCCGGAAAGACACATGTAGGGTTTCGAGTTCGAACATGACGAGCCAGGGCGGCTGAGGGAAATCGACGCCGGCTGACCGCCAGGACTCGTCCTTCCGGCGGATCCATCAGTATCCGCCGCCATGTGCACCGGGGGTTCTCGGCCATCTCGCGAACGAGGCCGGCCGGTATCGGGCCATAACCGGGAAGTTCCGCCGGCTGTTCCGACATACCCAGCAGACAGGAAGCCGACACGAGCACCTGCATCTCGATACTGACACGGTCACGATCCTGCCCCATCAGCAGGTCGTAGAAAACGTCGGCCCGACGCTGGTCGAGCCCGCGACCGTCCTGCGCACCGCCTGCTCTCCTCGCCAGAAGGTCCACCCGTCGAAACGCCGCGAGCATGCGGTCTGCCGGAAGCGATGCCGAGATGCGGCCCATACCATCCGGCTCGGCCCGCACCGTCACCCGACGCGCCTTCGCCGCCCTGCGGCGACGCTGCTCCGCGCCCT
>NZ_CDWRCK010000005.1:30656-31500 GCF_977927595.1 Frankia sp. CcWB3 | reverse complement strand
TAGGCCTGTGGAGGGTTCGAAACGCGCAAGTTATTTCATTTCGACTCCCCTGAGGGTCTACCACCACCACACGCCGTCGCACGGCGGCCGCGAACGCTGCGTGGCTTGGCCGCCCACCCCGGCGCAGAACCGTCTCCGCCACGTCCGCGGCTTGGCTGTCCGACAGGTTGGCCGTCAGTCGTTCCAGCACGGCCAGCCGCTGGGAATCCAACTCACCATGTTCAAGAGCAGTCAGCGCGGCCGGCATGCGGCGGACGACGCCGACCGCGAAACCCAACTGCTTGTTTCCCGACGCTGATGATATTCTCAGCTCGGCAGCCAGTTCGTCTCCCGCGAACTCGTGAAATCCCCTGGCAGCCCCGCTCTCATCCTCTTCCGTGGGCGGCCGTAGCTGCGCGAACCTCGCTCTCACGAGCAGCCGTGCCGCCTCCCAGCGTGCGATCTCCCGACCGATCGCCACATCCGCTCGGAGACATCCGTCCGCGTCGAATTCAGCTACACGACGACCATAAACCATCGATGAGTCCAGGCGACGGGAAAGAGAACCACTGTCGTCGACCCCGGTGTCGCGGGGGCCCAGGGCCTCTGCTTCCTCGCGCGGGCTGGACTCGTCCGAACTGGGCTTACCCGGACTGGACTGTGAGCCGGGCCGAAGCGATGAACTGGGTCTGGTCGCTGGATGCATCATGCCGCCTGTCATGGGCACTTGGAGGGAACGGTTGGATCTGTTGGCAGGAACCGCCGCCGATTCGCCCGAACACTCCGATCATCGAACATGTGTTCGAGTATAGTGCTCGCTGGCGCCGTTCATCAAGTCCAGCGTCTCATCAAGTCCAGCGTCTCA
>NZ_CDWRCK010000005.1:4890-30574 GCF_977927595.1 Frankia sp. CcWB3 | reverse complement strand
GTCCATCGTCTCGACAGCCGGGCAAGCTCGACAGCCGAGCAAGGAGGTGGAAGGTGTTGAACGCCCAAGTCGCCGCCGTGGCGGCTCCTCCGCGGGGCGCGCTGACGGCGCTCGTCGCCCTACGGAGCGCTCGGCGATGTCACCCGGGCCACGCCGGCGACCGACGATGGCGCTCACATGATCGATACCATGAGTGTCCTCGCGGTGGAGCCGGGCGTGTCACCGACGCGGGAGGCAGGACGTAGGTTCGGAGAAGATTTCGCGAACGGTGTGGGAAGAGGGACAGGACAGTGCCGAGGGAGACGGGGCGCAGACTGATCGCGCAGAACAAGCGCGCCCGGCATGACTACGACATCCTCGACACCTACGAGGCTGGGCTGGTGCTCCGTGGCACCGAGGTGAAGGCGCTGCGGGCCGGGCGGGCCTCGCTCGTCGACGGGTTCGCCCAGATCAGCGATGGTGAGATCTGGCTGCACAACGTGCACATCCCCGAGTACACCGAGGGGACCTGGACGAACCACGCCCCCCGCCGCAAGCGCAAGATGCTGCTGCATCGGGCGGAGATCGAAAAACTGGTCGGTAAGACCCAGGAGGGTGGGCTCACGCTGGTCCCGCTCTCGCTCTACTGGAAGGACGGGCGGGCGAAGATCGAGATTGCGCTGGCGCGTGGCCGCAAGTCGTACGACAAACGGCACGCGATCGCGGAGCGGGACGCGGCCCGGGAGATCGGCCGGGCGATGGGCCGCCGAGCCAAGGGGCGCTACCTTTGATAGCCAGCCGTCCATGACACCGTCCGTGGGGCCGCCGATGTTCCTGTCGACGTTCCTGTCATGGTTCCCGTCGTCGTTATTTCGTCGTCGTGCCGCGGATTCGCCGGTTCCGGCACCATCCGAGTCGCCGTGACCGCCTCCGACGGCGACCGGCTGGCGCAGCTCGAGGCCCTGCTGAGCGCACAGGGTGAGGCGGTGCTGGCGGCGGCGGTCGCGGCATTTGCCGAGGATGAGCGTGCTGGTGGAGGCGCGGCCCGGGAACTGGCTGTCGGTGCCCGCCTGCGCGCCGAGGGCGTGTCCCCCGCGCTCCTCGCCTCCGCGTTCACTCAGGCGGAGCTGAGGCGGCGCGCGATGGTCAAGTTTGCCCGGGCCGATCGGATGTTCTTCACCCGAGCCGGGTTGGAACAGGCGTCCTCGCAGGCGGCGGCTGAGCATCGGGCCGCGCGGTTCACCGGCCTAGGCCGGCTCGCCGACCTGTGCACGGGGATCGGCGGGGACGCGCTGGCCCTCGCCCGGGGCCGGGAGATCATGATCGTCGACCGGGATCCGGTTCATCTGCGGATGGCCGCGCTCAACGTCGCCGTCCACGCGGCCGAGGGCACGACCGCGCCGCCTTCGGCCCTTCCGTCCACGACCGTTCCGCTCACGACCGTTCCGCTCACGGGATCGGCCGTGCCGACGGGATGCCTCGAGACGCGCCTGTCCGACGTGCGGGAGGTGGACCTCTCCGGATGCGACGCCGTGTTCGTCGATCCGGCCCGGCGTGCCGGCGACCGTCGGTTGGCGTCGCGGGCGAGCGAGCCGCCGCTGGCCTGGTGCTTCGGGCTTGCCGACAAGGTTGCGGCTATCGCGGTGAAGGCCGCGCCAGGGCTGGCGACGGAGCTGGTTCCCCCCCGGGCTGGGAGATCGAGTTCGTGGCCGACGGACGGGATCTCAAGGAGGCCGTGCTGTTCTCACCGGCCCTCGCGACCGCCTCGCGTCGCGCCACTGTGCTGCCCGGGCCGGGCAGCACGGCCTCCCTGCGGGCCGGGGAAGCGCCGGCGAGCCCTCACCGGGACCCCGGATCCAGTCCTCCCGGCGGATACGGGTCGGGTGGGTCCGGTGGGTCCGGTGGGACCGGTGGGTCGGGTTGGCGAGGTCGCCGATCGGGTAGCGGCTCCGGGCCGGTTCCTCCACGATCCGAGCCCGGCGGTCACTCGGGCGGGCCTGGTCGGCGAGCTCGGGCGGCGCCTTGGAGCCTGGCAGATTGATCCAATGATCGCCTTCCTGACCTCCGACGAGGCAGTGACGACCCCCTTCTCCCGCCTGCTGCGCATCGAGGCCGAGCTGCCCTTCGACGTGCGCCGGATCGCGGACCTGTTGCGGTCTCGTGAGATCGGTTCGCTGGACGTCCGGCGACGCGGCCTCGCCGGCGACGTCGAGGAGATCCGCCGCCGGTTGCTACCCCGCCGTCGTGATCTGATTCCCGGTGGACCGGCTGTCACCGTGGTGATGACGAGGCTGCGTGGAGCTCCCTGGGCCTTCGTCTGCACCCCGGCATCGGATGTCGGGGCATCGGATGCCGGGGCGGTGGCGACTGACCGATCCTCATGACCGACCGATCCTCATGACCGACCAATCCCGGTGGACGCCATCGGGGGCGAAACAGGAGTGACGTTCATGCGTGTTGCCTTCGTCGGACTGGGCACGATGGGATTTCCCATGGCCGGTCACCTGGTTCGGGCCGGGTTCTCCACCACCGTGTTCAACCGCACGGCCGCGACCGCGGCACGCTGGGCCGAGGAACATTCCGGCCGGATCGCGCCGTCGCCCGCAGCCGCGGCGACTGAGGTCGACGTCGTCTGCCTCTGCGTCGGTGCCGATGGCGACGTCCGCGAGGTCGTCATCGGCACCGACGGGATGCTGGGATCGCTTCGGCCCGGTGCGATCATCGTCGATCACACGACGACCTCCGCGGAACTCGCGGAGGAGATCGCGGCGCGCACCGCCGAGGTCGGCGTCGGTTTCGTCGACGCCCCGGTCTCCGGCGGGGAGGCAGGTGCCGTGGCCGGCCGGCTGAGCATCATGTGCGGTGGGGATCCTGAGACGATCGAGCGGGCCAGGCCGGTGCTCGCCGCCTACGGCGCGACTATCACGAGGGTCGGGCCGGTCGGTAGCGGACAACTCACCAAGATGGTCAATCAGATTCTGGTGGCGGGAGCCGTCGAAGGGGCGGCCGAGGCCATCAACTTCGCTATTGCCGCCGGTCTGGACACCGATCTGATGCTTTCCGCCGTGGCCGGCGGCGCCGCCAAGGGGACGTAATGAAGTAACAAATACGTGATCGAGAGCATCATCGCAGGTCACAGGCCTGTGGAGGGTTCGAAACGCGCAAGTTATTTCATTTTGACTCCCAACTCGTGGTACCTGGCGAATCGTGGTCAGACCATGGTGCGCGACGAGTTCGATTTCGGGTTTGCGGTCGACTGGATGCGCAAGGATCTGCGGATCTGCCTTGCCGAGGCGGGCCGGCGTGGTATCCCGCTGCCGATGATCGAGCTGGCCGAGCGGGATCTCGCCGCTGCCCAGGCGGACGGCGAGGGTGGTCTCGACACGACGGTCGTCATCCGGCAGCGGCGCCGTGCGACCAGGCCGGGTGGCGCGGGTGGCGAAGTCTCCCCGGCTTCCTGATCATGGCGCCGCAACGGTGCCGGTCACTGTGGCGATCAGGCAGCCGGTGACGGTACCGGTCGCCACGACGAGCGGGACGATCCGGCCGAGATGGAGCAGGCACAGGCCCCCGATCAGGGCTCCGGCGAACATGGCGACGGGGCCGGCGAACCGCCGCGCCCCACCGCGGCCCATTCCCCCACCGAGCCGGGAGTCGATGATGATCCCGGTCAAGGTGCTGGTCAGCACGTTCGTCCGGATGTCCGGAACGGCCATCCGCCGAGCCGTCGCGTGCTGCAGGCCCATCGCGAGGGCCAGCGGGAGGATGACGGTATAGGGCCGGGCCTCGGGGATCTCAGGGATCTCGGGTTCCGTGCCGAGTCCCTGGGTGACCAGCGCGGCGATCAGCGCGCCGGCCATCAGCCCGGTCTGCGCGGCCATCGCGATGATCAGCCACGAGAAGCGACGACCGCCGATTATGGTCACCGTGCCGATCCGTCCGGTGATGACGGCTCCGGCCAGGAACCCGGCCAGGGCCAGCGCCGACAGGTCGGCGGACAGGCCCGGGGCCCCGGCCAGCGCAAAGGCCAGCAGGACGACGTTTCCGGTCATGTTGGCCACGAATACCCGGCCGAGTCCGAGAAAACTGACCGCGTCGACGAGACCGGTGAGGATCGCCAACGCCACCAGCAGCGCCGGCAGCCGTCGACGCTGGTCGGGGGACGGCTGCATGGGCACAGTTTCACCGAGTGACGGCCGGTGCGGCGGGAGGCGGGAACTCCCGGCGCCTCTGATCTCGGCGCCTCTGATCTGATCTGATCTGATCAGATCTTCTGATCAGATCAGATCCGCAACGGACGGACCGGAGCCGCGGCGAGCGCGGGAGTGCTCCGCCAGTCGACCCCGGGAACGTCGATGTAGAGCTCGATCTCGTTGCCATCTGGGTCGAGGATGTACAAGCTGTGGGTGACCGTGTGATCCGACGCGCCGACGATGGTCACATCCGCGTCGTGCAGACGGGCGAGCACCGCGCGCAGTTCGTCATCGCTGTCGCCAACCTTCAGTCCGAAGTGGTACAATCCCACCCGCCGGCCCTGGGGTATGGCCGCCACGTCCTCGCCGACCTCGATGAGGAGCAGCTCGTGGTGGGTGCGTCCGGAGGAGAACGCGGCGGCGGGGGCCCGCAGTGGGTTGCCGTCCGCGCCCGCCGGGTCGGGAAAGATCTGCCGCCAGCCGAGTACGTCCCGGTAGAAGGCGCTGGAACGCCCGATGTCCCGGACGTAGAGGACGAGATGTCCCAGTTCCTTGATCTCCACGGTGATCTCCCGAGGCGCTGGTCGTCTGGTAGCCGTTATCCATACAACAACTCCGTACAACGGCGTTGCCCGCGACGGCATGCCCACGGGGCCCGGCCGCCGTGACGCGCGCCCGCCACGGCCCGCCGCATCGGAAACCCGTTGGTACGCGGGGTGCCCGACGTGGGAACATGGAGCTGGCGTCCGAGCGTTGGATGCAGTGACGCGCGCGATGGGCCGGGTTGGCAGGAGCGTCTGTCGGCTGGTGCTGGCGCCCCCGTCGTGCGGTATGCTAAAATGCCATAACTGATCCGAACTTGGGGGTGACCGGCTTCGACTCCGGACGTCGAGGCAGGGGAAGCGGGCCGAGGATGAGCGGTTATCTCGTTAACGATCCGTTCAGAACAACAGCTGCCAACAAGACGCAGCCCACTACCCCCACTTACGCGCTCGCCGCTTAAGAGGGACTAGGTAGTCGTCAGTCTGGGAGAGCCTCCGGCCCAGAATCTGACGTCGCTAGGAGGATCACCGGCTGACCCGGTCGCGGGGTCGGTCGGGACATCAAACAGCGACTGAGCCTATGTCGGCTTGCCTGCGTGTCCGACGGGGCTGAGAAACAAGTAGCAGGATGCGCCCGGAGAAGCCCTGTGTCGGGGCCGGAGGACGCGGGTTCGATTCCCGCCACCTCCACCACGATGCGTAACAATGCCCTGACCTGAATAAATAGGTAAAAGCTATGAGATCTGATGATTTATCGAATAGAAGACGTCCAGGTCGGGGCGCTGATCGTTTGGTTCGATTCCTCGAACGTACCGGCGGACCTTGGTTGCGGAGCGTAGTTTCGGGGATCGGTCGGCAACGGCATTGCAGATCTCCGCGTCGCCGGAGCGTCTGCTGCGCGATGCGCCACAAAGATCATCTGCATGCCCTTGGTGGACCGCCGTGTGACTCGGACATCGTGTGTGGCGGCCAGCGGCGGCGTCGCTGGCGTTCGGGCAGATCCCGGTAACGCGCCTGAGCAGGTCGGCAGGTAGCACCGATGACGCCGACAATCGCCTCTCTCGCCCCACCGAACGGTGACACCCACTGGTGGTAGTCGCGTCACGCAGTGGCGGGTCTGTGCAACTTTGCGCAGACCC
Source organism: Frankia sp. CcWB3 (assembly GCF_977927595.1). Taxonomy (NCBI): domain Bacteria; kingdom Bacillati; phylum Actinomycetota; class Actinomycetes; order Frankiales; family Frankiaceae; genus Frankia; species Frankia sp. CcWB3. The sequence continues at coordinate 24,721 of NZ_CDWRCK010000005.1, read as the reverse complement.
GCCACGCCTCCCCTGGCTACGTTGCCGTCCCAATCGGCATCCGACGCGGGGGTTAGCTGCGCTCATGGCCACCATGTTCGAACACGTCGGCGGCGAACCATCGCTGCGCGGTCTCGCCGAGCACTTCCACCAGGCGGTGGTGGCGGACCCGCTGCTGCGGAGTCTGTTCGAGTACGGAACACCACACCACACCGACCACCTGACGGCCTTCCTGGTCGAGATGCTTGGCGGGCCCTCCCGGTACTCCGACGAGCTCGGCGGGTTCCTCAGCCTGATGAAGGCGCACCTGGGGCTGCGCATCACCCCCGAGCAGCAGGATCGGTTCGTCACGCTCATGCTCGCCTCCGCCGACGCGGTGGGGATGCCCTCCGACGAGCGGTTCCGCACCGCGTTCGAGGCGCAGGTGCGTAAGGCAGCGGGGTTCACCGTCAAGGTCTCGGCCTCGGACACCTCGCCGTTGATGGAACCGCCCTACCCGGACCTCGGCCGGTGGACGTGGTGACGGGAATGACGGTGACCGACCAGTTCGCGGACGCGGTCGGCCGAACGGTGCGGCTGGTGTGCGGCCTCGTGGCCGACGACGCGGACCCGGAGGCCGGCAGCAGGTTGGCGGATCTCGGGCTGTCCTCGCTCGCCACGGCCCGGCTGCTGCTCGATCTCGAAGCCGAGTTCGGCCGGGAGGTCGCGCTCGCGGACCTCGTGGGCTGCGAGACCGTCGCCGACCTGGCGCGGCTGGTCGGCGACGCGCCGGGGAGCGGGGCGCGGCCACTGGTGGCGAAGCCAGCCCAACGGTACGAGCCGTTCCCGCTCACCCCGGTCCAGGAAGCCTACGTCGTCGGCAAGTACGTCGAGCTCGGACCGGACGCGATCGGATGCCACCACTACCGCGAGTTCTGGCTGCCCGAGCTGGACGCCGACCGGCTGGTCGCGGCGTGGCGGCGGCTCGTCGCCCACCACGACGCGCTGCGGCTGGTGGCCGGGGAGAGCACGGGGCAGCGGGTTCGGCCGGATGTCCCCGAACAGGTCGCGGTGGTGCACGACGGCCCCGTGGCCGTGCTTGGCGCGCAGGCGCGCCGACGGCTTTCGCACCGCCGGTACCCGCCGGGTGCGTTCCCGCCGTTCGCGCTGGAGGTCGTGCGTGACGGCGGCGCCGGCTCCGCGCACCTGAGCCTCGATGGCACGGCGGTCGACGCGCACAGCACGGAGCTGCTGTTCCGGCAGTGGCTGCTGCTCTACCGCGAGCCCGGCGCGCGGTTGCCCGAGCCGGCGCTGTCGGTGCGGGACTGCGCGGTCGCGCTCGCCGAGCGCAGGCACGCCTCGCGCTGGGAGGCGGACCTGCTGCACTGGCGCGAGAGGCTGTCCGAGGTGCCGCCCGGTCCCGACCTTCTCCTCGGCGAGCGAACGGCCCCACCCGAACCGCCCGACGGGCTCGCGCACCACCTGCGCGTGCCGCGCACGGGGCATCTCGACCCCGGGCAGTGGCAGGCCCTGCGTCGGCGCGCGTCCGCGCTCGGCGTCTCGCCGTCGTCTCTGGCGCTGACGGTGTTCTGCGAGGTGCTGACCATCGGTCCGCGGCCGTGGTCGCTGGTGCTGACCACTACCGACCGGGTGCGGCTGGGCCGGGGCGCGGACGACGTGGCCGGTCCCTTCACCTCGACCTGCCTGCTGGTGGTCGACGAGGTCGACCGCCGGCGGTCCGACCTGGCCGCCGCACTGCATCGGCAGGTGTGGGACGCGTTGGCGCACAACGAGGTGTCGGGTGTGGAGGTGGTGCGCGAGCTGCGCCGCGCCGATCTGCCGGCCCCGGACCTGCCGGCCGTGTTCACCAGCCTGCTCGACGTCGGCGAACCGGACGCGCCGAGCATGACCGACCACCTGGTCCACGCCGTCGGCCAGACCTCGGGTGTCGGCCTGGACCACCTGATGTGGGAACACGGCGGTGGTCTGCGCTGGCGCTGGGACACCGCGGACGCGCTGTTCAGTCGGTTCGTGGCCGCGCTCCAGGCGGCCTGCGTGGACGCGGCGCCGACGCCGGGCGACGAGCTGAACGACCTCCAGCAGGCCTACCACGTGGCCCGGGTGTCCGGCCGGACCGCGGGCTGCCAGCTTTATCAGAGCTTCCACGTCGCCGAGCTCGACGTGTCCCGGCTGGAACAGGCCTGGCTCGACCTGGTCGTCGAGCACGACGTGCTGCGCACGGTCGTCGACCAGGACGGCCGGACCACCGTGCTGCCCCCCACGGCCGCCGGCGGACGCGTCCCCGTTGTGGAGTCCGACCAGCCCGAGGTGGACGAGGCGATCGCGCGCGACGTCGCCGACCGGCCGTTTCCCCTGGGCCGCGCGCCGCACACCGACCTACGGGTCCGGCGCGGTGCCGACGGTTCGGGCACCGTGCACCTGGCGATCGACCTGCTCGTGGCCGACGCGCCGAGCGTCCTGGCGCTCGGTCGGGCCCTGCTGCGCCGCTACGCCGACCCGCCCGCGCGGACTGTGCCGCCCGCGGCGCGCGCGTCCGCCACCAACCCGGCGCATCGTGAGCACTGGCTCGCCCGCCTGGCGGACCTGCCGTCGGGGCCGTTCACGCCGGGGGCACCCGGCCGCACCGAACGCCTGCGGTTCACGGCCGACCCGGCCGCGCTGCGCACCTGGGCGGCACGGCATGACGTGACCGCGGACGCGGCGCTGCCGGCCGCGTTCTGCGACGCGCTTGCCCACGTGTTCGACCCGCCGTTCGCCCTGCCGGTGGTGCGCTGGGCCGCCGGGCGCGAGGTGTACCGCCCCGGCGAGCAGACCGCGCTGAGCTGGGTCCGGGTGGACCAACCGGACCTTCCCCTGCCCGCGCGGGCCCGCCGGCTGGCCGCGCTGCTCGCCGAGGACGCCGAGGCCGACGGCGCGAGCGGGCTCGCTGACCTGCGCGTCGTCGTGCTGCGCCGGCGCCGCGATCGGTCGTTCGCGCTGCCCGTGGTGTTCACCAGCGTCCTGGATGTGTCCGGGCAGCCGCTTCCGCCGGGTGTGACGGCCGGTCCCTGGCGCACCGCCACCTCCGACGTGTCGCTGGACTGCGTGGCCGTCGACGACGGCGAGACCCTCGACATCGCGTGGGACGTGGTGCCCGGCCACCTCCCCGCCGACGCGCTCGACCCGGCGTTCGACCGGTTTCGTGCCACCGTGACCGGGTTCGCCGACCAGCCGGACGAGCAGGAGCGGGTCGGCCGGCTCACCGCCGACGAGCGGCGCCGCGTGCTCTACGAGTGGAACGACACCACGACGACCTACCCGGCGGATGGCCCGGTGCACCTGCTGCTGGAGGAGCAGGCCCGCCGCCGGCCCCGCGCGGTCGCCCTGCGGTGGCGCGACGGCATCGCCACCTACCGCGAGCTGAACGGGTGGGCCAACGTCATCGCGCACCGCCTGCGCGAGCGGGGCGTCACGGCCGAGACGGCGGTCGCGGTCGCCACCCGGCGGGGACCGGAGATGGTGGCGGCGGTGTTCGGCGTGCTCAAGGCGGGCGGAGCGTACCTGCCGGTGCTGCCGGGTCTGCCGCCCGACCGGGCGGCGGCGATGCTGGCCCGTACCTCCTCGCGCGTCGTGCTGACCACCGTGGGCGCGCTGGACTGGCGGCCCGACGTGCCGGTGGTCGAGCTCGACACGCTGCTGGCGGGCGCCGACGAGGATCCGGGTGACCCCGAACCGGTGACCGGCCCGGACAACACCGCCTACTACATCTTCACCTCCGGCAGCACCGGGCGACCCAAGTGCGTCGCCGTGACGCATCGGCCGGTGTGGAACCTGCTCAACTGGTGCTACCGCACCTTCGGCTTCGGACCCGGCGACGTGGGCGTGTGCGTGACCTCGCTCGGGTTCGACCTGTCGGTGTTCGACATCCTCGGGCTTCTGGGCCGCGGCGCGAGCCTGTACGTGGCCGACGAGCGCGAGCAGCGGGACCCGGAGCTGCTCGCCGACGTGCTGGCCGAGCAGCCGATCACCTTCTGGAACTCGGCGCCGACGTCGCTGGCCACGCTGCTGCCGTCGCTGCGCGACCGCGCCGGGGTGGACCTGCGGCTGGTCTTCCTCAGCGGTGACTACACGCCGCTGAGCCTGCCGGCCGACCTGCGGGCGGTGTCGCCGCGGGCGAGCCTGGTCAGCCTGGGCGGCGCGACCGAGGCCACGGTCCGGTCCAACTGGTTCCCGGTCGAGGTGGTCGACCCGCGGTGGCGCAGCATCCCGTACGGCCGCCCCATCGACAACTCGCGGTACTACGTCCTCGACGAGACCCTGGAGCCGTGCCCGATCGGCGAGGAGGGCGACCTCTACATCGCGGGCGACTGCCTCAGCCTCGGCTACCACGGTGACCCGGAGCTGACCGCCCGCAGCTTCCTGCCCGACCCGTTCACCGACCGGACGGGCGAACGCATGTACCGCACCGGCGACCGTGCCGCGTTCCGACCGGACGGGATCATCACGTTCCTGGGACGCCGCGACGGCCAGATCAAGATCCGCGGCTTCCGGGTGGAGCTCGGCGAGATCGAGCATCGTCTGCGCGAGCACCCCGCGGTGCGGGAGGCGGTCGTGCTGGCCCGGGCCAACGACGGCGGAGATCGGAAGCTGGTCGCCTACCTCCAGGCGGAGCCGGGCGCGGCGCGGCCGGAGGCGGCGCGGCTGCGCGCGTTCGCCGCCGAGACGCTGCCCGACTACATGGTCCCCAACTTCGTCGTGTTCGTGGCGTCGTTCCCGGCCACCGCCAACGGGAAGCTGGACCGTGACGCCCTGCCGTGGCCGGTGGGGCGGGCCACGTCGACGGGAGGCGGGATCGCGGCGGACGCCGGCGAACCCGCCGGCCCGAACCCGCCCGTCGAGCACCGGACCGTCGTCGACGACCGGGCTGCGCCGGGTGTGTCGGCTGGTCACCGGGTGACACCCGGGGCGTCGGCCGACGAGCTGGCCGAGGAGATCGCGGCTCTGCTCGCGGAGTACCTCGGCGTGCCCTCGGTGGACCCGGCGCGCGACCTGTGGGACCAGGGTGCGACCTCGTTCACGATGGTGCGGCTGTCCACCGCGCTGCGAGAGCGGCACGGTGTGCGGGTTCAGGTGTCGGCGCTGCTGGCGGACCCCAGCGCGCGCGGCATCGCCGCATACCTCGCACGGGAGAAGCCGTCCGCGCTTGGGGGCCCCGGGGAGACCGAGGTCGAGTTCTTCTCGCCCGAGGACCGGGCGCGGTTCAAGGCCGGCCGGCGGCACCTGCGGCCGACCTCGCCGGACGAGCCGGCGACCCGGCTCGGCGGCGCCGCGCCGCCCGCCCGGGCCTACCGCGACCGCGCGACCCGACGGGACTTCACCGGCGGGTCGGTCACCCTCGACGCGCTGCGCGCGCTGCTCGGATCGCTGCGGTCGAGCGACGTCGACGGCAGACCTCGACGCCTCTACCCGTCCGCGGGCGACACCTACGCCGTGCAGGTGTACCTCCATGTGCGGCCGAACGGGGTGAAGGGCCTGGCGCCGGGCATCTACTACCACCGACCCGACGAGCACGTGCTGCAACGGGTGCATGAGGGCTCGCCGAGCATGGTCGAGGCGCACTTCCAGTACAACCGGGAGGTGTTCGACCGGGCGGGGTTCGAGCTGTACCTGATCTCGGAGCCGCGCGGCATCGAACCGCTCTACGCCGAGGAGTCCGAGCTGTATCTGGCGCTGGAGGCCGGTTACGTCAGCCAGCTGCTGATGACCGCCCAGGCCGAGCAGCCGGTGGGGCTGTGCCCGATCGGGGCGATGGCGTTCGACTCGGTACGTGAACACTTCCGGCTGCACCCGGGCCAGCGGCTGCTGCACTCCTTCCTGGGCGGGGCGGTGGACAGGTCGACCGCCGGGAACACCGCGGTCCCGGCGCCGCGCGTGGAGGTCTCGTCGCCCCGGCCCGCGGCCGGACCGGTGAGCTGGGTCTCGACCGGGCGGCGCCACACCGCCGAGGTGGCGGCGACCGGGATGGCGGGCCGCTACCCGGAGGCGGACGACGTCGGCGCGTTCTGGCGCAACCTGCGGGCCGGCCGCCGCTCGGTCGGCCCGGTGCCGCCTGCCCGCGCCGCGGCGCTCCGCGACGGCTTCGAGCCGCCGCACGGCGGTTTCCTCACCGACGTCACCACCTTCGACGCGCTGCCGTTCCGGATCTCGCCACGGGAAGCGGAGCTGCTGGACCCGCAGGTGCGCCTGCTGCTGCCGGTCGCCTGGCAGGCGCTGGAGGAGGCGGGCCTGATCAGTGAGCCGCGGGGTCACGGCGGCCCTCGCGTGGGCGTGTACGTCGCGGTGATGTGGCACGACCACCGGCATGTCGGTGAGGCTCGGTGGCGCGCCGGTGCCCCCGCGCTGGTCGCCGCCGCCGCGTCCGACCTTCCGGCTCGCCTCGCCCACGCCTTCCGTCTGCGCGGTCTCGGTGTGGCGGTGGACACCTCCTGCTCGTCGTCGCTGACCGCCGCGTACCTGGCGGTGACGGCACTGCGGGCAGGGGAGTGCGACGCGGCCCTGGTGTGTGGCGTCAACCTGGTCACCCACCCTTACCACCTGGCCGTGCTACGCGACCTCGGGCTGTCCACCGAGGTCCCGGCGGACGGTGCGTTCGCCGCCGACGGCGCCGGGTGGTCGCCGGGTGAGGGGGCCGGCGCGCTGGTGCTGCGCCCGCTGGCCGACGCCCGGGAGGACGGCGACGTGGTACACGGCGTCATCGAGGCCGTCGGCGGCGGCGGCGTGGGCGGACGGGGCCGTTTCGGTGTTCCCGACAGCGACGCGCTCGCCGAGTCGGTCCGCGAGGTGCTGGGGCCGCACGGCCTGTGCGGGGCCGACATCAGCTACGTCGAGTGCGGTGGGTCCGGCGCGCCGATGGCGGACGCGGCCGAGCTTGCCGGGCTGCTCGCCGCGCTGAGATCCGACGGCGGCGGGCAGCTCGCCGTGGGGACGGTCAAACCGAACATCGGACACCTGGAGGCCGCGGCCGGCATGTCACAACTCACCAAGGCGCTGCTCCAGCTGCGGCACGGCACACTCGCGCCCACGCTGGTGAGCACGCACCGGACGCCCCTGGTGGACTGGGACGACCCGAGGCTGGAACTGGTCGACTCCGCGCGGCCGGCCCTTCCGGGACGGGTCCTGGTGAACGCCGTCGGCGCGGTCGGCTCCTTCGGCCACGTCGTGCTGCGCCCCGGGAGGACGCCGTGACCGGTCCGTGGACGAAGCCGACCCCGCGGATGACCGAGGCGCCGCTGCGCCTGTTCTGCGTCGCGCACGCGGGCGGCGGCGGCGGTTTCTTCCTGCCGTGGCGCGATCGGCTGCGTCCGGCCATCGAGGTGTGCCCGGTGCTGCTGCCAGGCAGGGAGTCCCGCATCGCCGAACCGCCCTACCGACGGATGGAGGATCTGATCGGCCCGCTGTGCGAGGGACTCCGTCCGCACCTGGACCGGCCCTACGCGCTGTTCGGGCACAGCATGGGCGCGGCCGTCGCCTACGAGGCGGCACGCCGGTTCACCGGGGAGGGCCGTGCCCCGGTGCGGCTGCTGGTGTCCGGTCGGCGCGCGCCGCACCTGGCCGCGCGCCGCCGCCCTCTCGCGGACGTCCCCGACGACGACTTCATCGCCGCGGTGGTCAGCCTGGGCGGGACGCCGGACGTCCTGCTGGAGCAGCCGCAGTTGATAAAGCTGCTGTTGCCGACCATGCGTGCCGACTTCGCCGTCAACGAGAGCTACCGGCCCGGCGACGGGCCGCGGCTGACCTGCCTGGTGTCGGCGTTCACCGGCGACCGGGACCCGGAGGTCGAGCCGGTGGAGGCCGAGCGATGGCGGGTCACCACGGACGGCGCCTTCCGCCTGCATGTCTATCCGGGCGATCACTTCTACCTGACCGGGCTGCCGGACCCGCTCCACGACGACCTGATGACCGACCTCGAGGGGGATGTTGCATGGCCATCGGCATCGAGGCGCTGAACTGCTACGTCGGGCGGGCCTGCTTCGAGGTCGAGGACCTGTTCCGGGAACGTGGCCTGGACATCGCCCGGTTGGGCAACCTGATGATGACCCGCAAGTCGGTGAACCTGCCGTGCGAGGACGCGGTGACCAACGCGGTCAACGCGGCCCGCCCGCTGCTGGCCGCGATGGACGAGCGCGACCGGGCGGACATCGAGCTGCTGGTCGTCGGCACGGAGTCCGGTGTGGACATGGGCAAGCCGATCAGTACCTATGTGCATCGCCACCTCGAGCTGTCGCCGCGGTGCCGGTCGTTCGAGGTCAAGCACGCCTGCTACGGCGGCACGGCGGCACTGCACACCGCCGCGGGCATCATCGCCCACTCGCCCGTGCCACGTGCCAAGGCGCTGGTGATCGCCGCCGACGTGCCCGGCTCGGGCTCGCGCGGCACGTACTGGGAGCCGTCCGAGGGCGCGGGCGCGGTGGCGATGATCGTCAGTCGGGACTGCGCGGTGCTGGAGCTCGACGTGGGCGCGAGCGGCACCCACACGTTCGAGGTGATGGACACCCTGCGGCCCAGCGCCGACGTGGCCGTCGTCGACTCCGACCTGTCGCTGCTGTCGTACCTGACGTGCCTGGAGCACAGCTTCGCCGTCTACCGCGAGCGGGTGGTCGGCAGCGACGTCGTGGACACGTTCGCGTACCTGGTGTTCCACACGCCGTTCGCCGGCATGGTGAAGGGCGCGCACCGCATGCTGCTGCGCAAGCAGGGCGCCCTGGCGTCGAAGGACGCCGACACCGACTTCACCAGTCGGGTGGCGCCCACCGTCAAGTACGCCTCGCAGGTGGGCAACCTGTTCTCCGCGTCGCTGTACCTGGCGCTGGCCTCGCTGCTCGGTAGCGCGATGCCAGTGACACCGGCCAGGATCGGGCTGTTCTCCTACGGATCCGGCTGCGGGTCGGAGTTCTTCAGCGGCGTGCTGGGGGCCGACGGGGTGGAGGCGGTGGGTCGGTTCGGCATCGGCGAGCGGATCGCCTCCCGACGCGCGCTCACGATGGCGGAGTACGACCAGGCCGTGGCCCTCGGCGGCGACCGCGGCCACGGCGTGGCGGGCCAGGCATTCGAGACCGGGCCGTACGCCGAGCTGTACGCCGAGCTGTTCGACGGGGCCGGGTTGCTGGTGCTCGATCACATCGACCGCTACCACCGCGTCTATCGGTGGAGCTGACCGTGCCCGCCCTCGAGGTCGAGTGGGCCGGGCCGGCTGTGCGGGTCACGCTCGCCCGCCCGGACAGGGGCAACGCCATCGACCCGGCGCTGATCGCCGCCCTGCACGCCGCGCTGGACGAGGCCGAGGCGCGGCCCGACTGCCGGCTGGTCGTGCTGCGCGCGCGGGGCGGCGTGTTCTCGGCCGGCATGGACGTCGCGGCGGCCGCCCGCGCCGACGACTCCGGCCACGACCCGGCCGAACGCGGCGGCGTGTTCTTCGAACTGCTCGACCACATCACGGCCGTGCCGCGCCTGGTCGTCTCGTGCGTGGACGGCCGGGTGTCGGGCGGCGGGGTCGGGCTGGTGGCGGCCAGCGACCTCGTGCACAGCACCGAACGCGGTGTCTTCAGCCTGCCCGAGGCGATGTGGGGGCTGCTGCCGTGCAGCGTGCTGCCGTTCCTGGTGCGGCGCGTCGGTTTCCAGACCGCCTACGCCATGGCGCTGACCACGCTCCCGGTCACCGCGGCCGAGGCCGCGCGGTGGCGGCTCGTCGACGAGGTGTCCCCCGACCCGGCCCCGCTGGTGCGCAGACTGACCGCGCGGCTGGCGAAGCTGGACGACACGGTGGTGGGCGACGCCAAACGGTTCTTCGGCGCGCTCCACCCGATCACGCCGGAGACCAGGCGGCTCGCGGTGACCGAGTTCGACCGGTTGTCGGGGACGCCGAGAGTGCGGGATCGCTTCGCCCGCTTCGCGGCGACCGGCCGCTACCCCTGGGAGTAGCCGGTGGCGATCGTGTGGGCGTTCCCCGGCCAGGGCTCGCAGCGCAAGGGCATGGCCGACGGCCTGTTCGAGCGGTTCCCCGACCTCACCGCGCAGGCCGACGAGGTGCTGGGCCTCTCGGTGCGCGAGCTGGCCGGCGACCTGCGGCGGCTGGATGACACCCGGCACCTCCAGCCGGTCATGTTCACCGTCAACGCATTGCGCTACCTGGATCTCGCGGCGGCCGCGCCGCAGCCTGACTTCATGGTGGGGCACAGCCTCGGCGAGTACAGCGCGCTGTTCGCGGCGGGCGCGGTGGACTTCACGACGGGCCTGCGCCTGACAGCGCGGCGGGCCGAGCTGATGGGTGGCATCCGGGGCGGCGGGATGCTCGCCGTGCTCGGGCTCGACGAGGACCGCCTCCGCCAGGTGCTGGTGGCGGCGGACGCCCCGGATGTGGAGGTCGCCAACTACAACTCCTCGCGCGAGATCGTGGTCTGCGGGCCGCGGGCGCAGGTCCGGGCGATCGCGCCGCTGGTGCGGGCGGCCGGCGCGGCGAAGACGAAGCTGTTGCAGGTCAGCGTGGCGGCGCACTCCCGGCACATGGCGCCCGCGGCGGCGCGGCTGCGGCAGGCGTTGGACCGGGTGGTCTTCGCGGAACCGCGCGTGCCGGTGCTGTCCAACGCCACGGTCGAGCCGCACACCGCCGACCGGGTCCCGGAGCTGCTGGAGCGGCAGCTGTGCGCACCGGTCCAGTGGCGACGGACCATGCGGTACCTGCTCGATCGCGGGGTGGAGGAGCTGGTCGAGGTCGGGCCGGGAACCGTGCTGACGAAGCTGTGGGCGCAGGCGCGCGAGGAGTGGGCGTCGGTGGCCGTCGCGGAGCCGGTGGCGGTCGGTCGACCCACCGGCTCCCGCGAGCCGGCCGACCCCGGCGAGACCGCCGACGTCCGGGAACCGGACGAGGTCGTCGTACCGGCCGCCGTCGCGACGTGGGTCGGGCCGGCTCCGGCCGAGCGGCTCGGCGCGGCCGGTTTCCGCGAGCGGTACGGGTTGCGGCTGGCCTACGCGGTCGGCGCGTCGGGCGTCGGCGCGAACGGCTCGCGGCTGGTGTCCGCGGCGGCCGGCGCGGGGGCGCTGGGGTTCGCCGACGCGCCGGTCTCCTGGCTGGCGACGACATGGCGAGCGGACGGGCCACCCGCCGCCGACGTCCGCGTGGTCGAGGTCGACCTGCCGCTGGGCCCCACTCCCGAACTGGTGCGGTTCCGCTTCACCGGCGCGCACCGCGACCGGCACGGCCGGGCCAGGCCGGCGCGGCACGTGGTCGCCCGCGTGATGGGGCTGGACTGCGCTCGAGCGTTCCTGAACCCGCCGGGCCCGGCGGTGCTGGAGGCCCTGGTCCGCGCCGGCGCGCTGACGTCGGCGGAAGCCGACGCGGCCCGCCACCTGCCGGTGGCCTCCGACCTGGCGGTCGCGTCGCCCGCAGGGTGGCACGGGGGCGGCCTGACGATGCTGCACCTGCTGCCCGAGGTGCGGGCCCTCGCCCGGGGCGTCCCGCAACCGGTGCACGTCGGGGTGAGCGGTGGTGTCGGGACGCCCGAGCAGGCCGCGGCGGCGTTCGCCCTGGGGGCGGACTTCCTGCTCACCACCTCGGTGAACCTGTGCGCCGAGGAGTCCGCGCTCACCGCCGCGACCAGGGCGCATCTGGCCGCGCTGGCACCCGGCGACACCGGCTGGACCCCGGACCCTTCACACTTCACGCTCGGCGCCCGCTCGGAGGTGCTGCGCCGCGGCACCCTGTTCGCGGCCAGGGCCAACCACCTCGTCGACCTGTACCGGCGGCGGGCCGAACCCGACGCCGCCACCCTGCGGCACGTCGAGGAGACCTACGTCGGTCACCCGCTGGACCAGATCGCCGAGGGCGTGGCCGACCCCCGGCGGCGGCTGGCGGAGGCCCTCCGGTGGTATCTGCGGCGCGCTGCCGCCTGGCGTGACGGCGCACCGGAACAACCCCTCGACTACCGGCTGCCGTGTGGCCCGGACCTGGCGGCGTTCAACCGGGACCCGGGGCGGCGGGCCGTGGCGGGGATCGCGGACCACCTGATGGCCGGCGCGGCCGACCTCGTGGGCGCTGCTCAGTACTGAGCATACCGGCGTGATCGCGGTGGGTAAGGTCCGGCCGTACGCACCGGAAGGAGGCGGGATGCAACCGAGCAACGGCCTGGTGGACCCGGCCGTCGTCCTGGTGTCCGCGGGCGATCCCGTTCGGTTGGCGCACTATGCCAGGTCGCACCACGACCACGTGCGTGACCTGGGGGACGGCGTGGGCGACCGTGACGAGGCGCTGCGCGGCATCGCATGGACGACGCAGACGGCGCGGACCCCGATGGCTCACCGGCTCGCGGTGGTGTGCGCGAGCCTGGACGACCTGGTCGAGGGGCTCGCGGCAGCCGTCGTCGGCCGGGCGGACCCGCGGGTGCGCACCGGCCACGCCGTGGGTGGCGCGAGCGGAGCCGAGCCGAGGACTCCCACGGAGGCCGCCGAGCTGTGGGTTCGGGGGCACGACGTGCCGTGGCGCGCGTTCTGGCGGACCCGACCGGACCGGCAGCCGCTGCCCGCCTACCCGTTCCACCTGGCCGAACCGGCACCGGCGCCCGTCCCCGAAGCGGCGTCCGGTGCACTGCTGGAGCATCTCGTCGTCCAGTACGCCCAGGTGTCGGGCATCCCCCGGGACCGGCTGGACCCCCACACGCCGTTCGAGGACTACGGGCTCACCTCGTTCCAGATCAGCGAGCTCAACGTGACGCTGGAGCGGGACTTCGGACTGTCCGACCGCGCCCTGTTCTTCCGGCACCGCACGCTGGCCGGGGTCGTGGACGAACTCGACGCGGCCGGTGTCCGGCCGCGGGCCCAGGACCTCGCCCCGCGAGGCTCCGAACCAGGAGGCCCCGGACCAGGAGGCCCCGCACCGCTGACCCCCGCGCCGGTCCTGAAGGCACCTCGATGGCCAGGTGTCGCCTCGGCGCCGGATTCCGGTCTGGTGCCGGTAGCACCGGCGGACGACGGCGCGATGGCGATCATCGGCCTCGCGGGCCGCTACCCGCGGTCCCCCGATCTCGACGCGTTCTGGGGCAACCTGGTCGAGGGCCGCGACTGCGTCGGCGCGCTGCCGCCGGACCGGCGCCGGCCGGGCTGGCCGGTCGAGCGGATGACCGGCGGCTACCTCGACGGCGTGGACGAGTTCGACCCGCTCCTGTTCGGGATCACGCCGCGTGACGCGGCCCTGATGGACCCGCAGGAACGCCTGTTCCTGCAGTCCTGCTGGGAAGCCCTCGACGACGCGGGGCTGCCCGCCGAGCGGATGCGCGAGCGGTACGGGTCGCGCGTCGGCGTCTACGCCGGGGCGATGTACTCGGACCACCAGTTCTTCGGCGTCGAGGAGACCCTGCGCGGCACCCCCACCTACAGCGGCGGCGGCATCGGGCACGTCGCCAACCGGGTGTCGTTCTTCTTCGACCTCCGCGGCCCCAGCCTGACGGTGGACACCATGTGCTCGTCGTCGCTGGTGGCGATGCACCTCGCGGTACGCGCGCTGCGCGCCGGTGAGTGCGAGCTCGCCGTGGTCGGGGCGGTCAACCTGTCGCTGCATCCCAACAAGTTCCTGGAGCAGCGGCAGATGTCGCTGACGTCCAGCTCGGGCCGTTGCCGCAGCTTCGGTGAAGGCGGCGACGGGTTCGTGCCCAGCGAAGGCGTCGGCGCGCTGGTCCTCAAGCCGCTGCGCCGTGCGCTGGCCGACCGGGACCGGGTACGCGCGGTCGTGCGCGGCACGGGGGTGGTCCATGCCGGGCGCACCAACGGCTACCTGGTACCGAGCCCGCTCGCGCAGAGCGAGGTGGTGCGACAGGCCCTGGCCGACGCGCGGCTCGGGCCGGGCGACATCGACTGCGTGGAGGCGCACGGCGCCGGCACCGCGTTGGGCGACCCGGTGGAGATCGACGGCCTGAGCCGGGTGTTCGGCGAACGCCCGGCTGGCAGCGTGCCGATCGGATCGGTGAAGTCGACCATCGGGCACGTCGAGGCGGGCGCGGGGCTCGCGGCGCTGACCAAGGTCCTGCTCCAGATGGAACATCGCACGCTCGCGCCGACCCTGCACGTCGACCGGCTCAACCCGAACGTCGACTGGGCCGCCACGCCGTTCCGGGTGCAGCGGGATGCCGCGCCGTGGCCCGACGCCGGGCGGCCGAGGCGGGCGGGGATCAGCTCGTTCGGTGCGGGCGGCACGATCAGCCATGTGGTGCTGGAGGAGGCGCCAGCGCGCACCGAGCCCGCCGCGACGGGCCGACCGCAGCTGGTGGTGCTCTCGGCTGACAACGAGGAGCGGTTGCGCGTCCTGGGCGAGCGGCTGGCGGACGGCCTGCCCGCGGCGGCGGCGCTCGACGACATCGCCTGGACTCTCCAGAGCGGTCGCGCGCACCTGAAGGAGCGGCTGGCGTTCGTGGCGGCCGACCGGGACGGGCTGCGGGCGCGGCTGCGGGCGTTCGCGGACGGCGACGCGAGCGGTGTCGCGCGCGGCCGGGCCCGGCCGGCGCGGTCGGTGGACCGGCTGCCCACCGGGGACCTCGACGCGCTGGCCGAACACTGGGTGGCGGGCGGCGCGGTCGACTGGGCTGCCCTGCACCCCGCGCCGCGGGTGGTCGTGCCCCTGCCGTCGTACCCGTTCGCGCGGATGCCCTGCCGGTTGACTGGGTCGGCCGCGCCGACGGCTCCGCCCGGACCACCAGGGGCGCCCGAGCCGACCGAGCCGACCGAGGCCGAGCTGACGGAACGGCAGCCACCGGCGGCGCCCGAGCCGGCCGAGGTGGTGGAGTTGCGGGGGCGACCAGGGGTACCCGAGCCGCGCGAGGTCACGTTGGTGGAACGGCAGTGGCTGCCGGTCGGCGCCGTCCCGTCCGGCGCTGCCCCGGTCGAGGACACCATCCTGTGCCTGCACCGGCGGACGACCGCGGACCTCGCCGCCCGGCTCGCGCGGGGCCATCCGGGCGTCGTACCCGTCGCCGAGCACGACCTCGCCGACCCGGCCGGCATCCTCGACCGCCTGCCGCGGGTCACTGGCTGGATCGACCTGACCGACCTCGACCGGACCGAGGACGACCCGGGCTCGACCGACCGCCGCCTCGTCCTGCTCCGCGCCGTCGTCGCGGCGGGGCGTACCACCGGGCTGCGAGGGCTGGTCGTCACCCGCGGTCTCCAGGACCTCGATGGCCCGCCGCCGGGCACAGCGGGCGCCCGGATGGTCGGGTTCGTGCGGATGCTCGGCGCCGAGTACGCGAAGGTCGTCACGACGGCGCTGGACACCGATGTGCCTGCCGAGCGTGTGGAGCAGCTGCTGCCCGCGCTGTGGGGCGAGTGGCACCTGCCCGCGGCGAAGGCCGAGGTGTGCCATCGTAACGGCCTGCGCTACCGGCCCGTGCTGCGGCCGGCCCTGACCCGGCACCGGCCGCTGCCGGTGTCGCCGGACCAGGCGTACGTGGTGACCGGCGGGACGCGCGGCCTGGGCGCGCGGGTCGCGGCCCATCTGGTGGAGCGGGGTGCGCGCCGCATCGTGCTGCTCGGCCGCCATCCGCTGCCGCCCGAGGAACGGTGGGACGGCCCGCTCGACGCGGCTGCCGCCGAGCGCGTGCGCGCGGTGCGCGACCTGCGCCGCGCCGGAGCGCGGGTCGAGGTGCACACGGGCACGTTGACCGACGAGGCCGCGCTCGGGTCGTTCCTGGACCGGGTGCGGCGCGAGCTGGGACCGATCGGTGGCGTCGTGCACTGCGCCGGCGGACCGGCGGCCCGGCCCGGGGCGTTCACCCGCGGCGACTCGGCGTCCGTGGCGGCGGTGTTCAGGCCGAAGGTCGATGCCCTGGAGCGGCTGCTGGACCTCACGTCGGTCGACCGCCTGGCGTTCTTCCTGACGTTCTCGTCGGTGTCCGCGCTGGTGCCGAGGATGGCGGTCGGGGTGTCGGAGTACGCGGCGGCCAACGCGGCGATGGATTTCGTGGTGGCGCGGCACGCGCGGGCGGGCAGGCCGTGGCTGCGGTCGGTGGCGTGGCCGATGTGGCAGGACAGCGGGTCGGGCCGCGGCGGGCCGAACGTCGGTGAGCCGGTCGGGCTCGGGTCGTTGCGCGACGCCGAGGCGTTGCACGCGCTGGAAGGGGTGGTGGCCATGCCGTGGGGCGGGGTGGTTCTCCCGGTGCGGCCGCTGTCGCCCGACCTCGACCTGAACTCGCTGCTCGACGCCAGGACGGCGCCGCCCGACCCGACTGCGTTGCCCGACCCGACTGCGCCGCCAGATCTGGTCGCGGTGCCCGGCCCGGTCGCGGCGCCGCCCGAGCCGCTGAGGTCCGTGGAGGACGTGGCTGCGCGCCTGGTGGGGATCTTCGCGCCCGCTCTGGGTATCCCGGCATCGAGCTTCGACGCCGAAGCGGACTTCGGGGACATCGGCGTCGACTCCGTGGTCCTGGCCGAGCTGCTGGAACTGGTGGAGCGCGAGGTCGGCCGCCACCTGCCGCCGTCGGTGCTGATGGAGTTCCCGAGCGCGGCGGGTCTCGCCGGCTACCTCGTGGCGGAGGGCATCACCTTCACCGCCCCGGCGGAGGGCGTCACCATCTCCGAGCCGGGGGAGAGAGCCGGAACGCCGCATGTCGAGCCGGAACTCGGTCGCGCCGCACCCGCGCCGACCGGTCGAGCCGAGGTCATCCCCCCGCGCTGCGATCCCGACGACCGCAGAATCGCGATCATCGGCATGGCCGGGCGGTTCCCGGGCGCGCCGGACGTCGCCACGTTCTGGCGCAACCTGCTGGACGAACGGCACTCGGTCGCCGAGGTGCCCCGGGACCGTTGGGACACCGAGCGGCTCTACGACCCCCGGCCTCAGCCCGGCCGCAGCGTCAGCAGGTGGGGCGGCTTCGTCGACGGCCTCGCCGACTTCGACCCGGAGCGGTTCGGCCTCACCGACGAGGAGGCCACGGCCCTCGACCCCGGTATCCGCCTGTTCCTCGAATCGACCCTGGACTGTCTGCACGACGGCGGCTACACCCGCGACGAGGTGTGGGGCCGCCGGGTCGCGGTCGTGGTCGGCGGGCGCATCTCCGCCTACGGACGGCGGGCGGCGCTGCGGCCCAGTGTCCTGCAGTCCGACCAGAACTTCCTGGCCGCGCAGGTGGCGCACCGCTTCAACCTCACCGGTCCGAACCTGGTGGTGGACAGCGCCTGCTCGTCCGCCCTGGTGAGCGTCCACCTGGCCACGCGGATGCTGCTCGCGGGCGACGCGGAGATGGCGGTCGCGGGCGGCGTGGAGATCCTGTTGGACGAACAGGCGTACCTGGAGTTCAGCGCGGCCGGGGTGATCTCGCCCACCGGTGTGTGCCGCCCGATGGACCAGCGCGCCGACGGGATCGTGCCCGGTGAGGGCTGCGGCGCGGTTCTGCTCAAGCCGCTGGCGAAGGCGCTGGCCGACGGGGACAGGGTGCACGCGGTCATCGAGGCGGTCGAGGTCAACAACGACGGCCACACCATCGGTGTCACCACCCCCAACGTCACCGCCCAGGCCGACGTCGTCCGCGCGGCGCTGCATGCCGCCGGCCGGAGTGCCGACGAGATCGGCCTGGTCGAGGCGCACGGCACCGCTACCATGATCGGCGATCCGATCGAGCTTCAGGCGCTCACCCGGGTCTACCGGGAGACCTCCACCCGCACCGGCTTCTGCGCCGTCGGCAGCCTCAAGTCCAATGTCGGCCACCTGCTGTGCGCGGCGGGTGTGGCCGGGCTGATCAAGGTGTCGCTGGCGGTGGAACACGGCCGCGTCCCGGCCACCCTGTTCTGCGAACGTCCCAACCCGAGGTTCGACTTCGAACGGTCACCGTTCCGGCCCGCGACCGCGACCACGGACTGGCCCGCGCCGCCGGAGCGCCGCGTGGCCGGACTGAGCTCGTTCGGCCTGGGCGGCACGAACGCGCATGTCGTCGTCAGCGGGCTGCCCGACACGCTGCGCGCCCGGCAGACCCGTCAGCCCCTGCCTCCGCCCGCCTACCAGCGGCGCAGGCTGTGGCTGGACCGGGCCCGGAACGACGCGAACGAGGTTCGCGCACCCGCGGGACCGACGGGCGTTCCCGCCGCACGGCGTAGCCGCACCGGGCTCCTCGAACTGAGGTTCGTCGACCCTGTGCCGGTCGCACGCTGACAGGGAACCGCTCGCGCAGAGGGAGAGGAAACCCGCGTACTCATGGACTCCACGGCACAGCTGTCGACGCAGGCGCCGCCCGTGCCCGCCAGGCAGGTGAACCTCGCGGTGGGCGGCGTCATGGTCGGCATGCTCCTGTCCGCCCTCGACCAGACGGTGGTCAGCACCGCGCTGCCGCTGATCGTCGGCGACCTGGGCGGTGTGGGCAGCCTGCCCTGGGTTGTGACGATCTACCTGGTGACCTCCATGGCCACGACGCCGTTGTGGGGCAAGGTCTCGGATCTGTACGGCCGCCGCGCGGTGTTCCAGGTGGCCATCGTGGTGTTGGTCGTCGGCTCGCTGCTGTGCGCCGTCGCGCAGGAGATCTGGCACCTGGTCGTGTTTCGGGCGGTCCAGGGCGTCGGCGCGGGCGGGCTGTTCGTGCTCGCGCTGTCGGTGATCGCGGACGTGGTGCCGCCCGCCGAGCGCGGTCGCTACCAGGGTGCGTTCGGCGCGGTGTTCGGTCTGGCCAGCGTGGGCGGTCCGCTCGTGGGCGGCTTCTTCGCCGACGGGCCGGGCTGGCGGTGGGTGTTCCTCGTCAACCTGCCGGTCGGCATCCTCGCCCTGTTCGCGGCGTCCGCCGGTCTGCGCGGCGTCAGGACTCCGCAGCGCGGCCACCAGATCGACGCGCTGGGCGCGGTGCTCGTGGTCGGTACGGTCACCTGCACCCTGCTGTACCTGAACTGGGCGGGCAACGAGCTGGGCTGGGCCTCGCCGGGCGCGTTGGCGCTGCTCGCCGCGGGGGTGGTGCTGGCGGCGGCGTTCGTGCTGGCGGAGCGGCACGCCGCGGAGCCCATCACGCCGATGTTGCTGTTCGGCAACCGAGGTGTCGGCATCGCCACCCTGTTCGGGTTCCTGTCCGGCGCGGCGATGTTCACCGGCATCGTGTTCCTGCCGCTGTACTTCCAGGCGGTCAGAGGCTACTCGGCCACCCTGTCGGGCGTCGCCATGCTGCCCGCGATGCTCGGCCTGGTGGCCGCCTCCATGGGGTCCGGGATTCTGATCAGTCGTACCGGCCGCTACAAGCTGTTCCCGGTGGCGGGCTCGGCGGTGCTGGCGGTCTCGCTGGCCCTGCTGTCCTTCGTGGACGTCGACATCTCGTACTGGCTGGTCGCCGTGTACTCGCTGCTGTTCGGCGTGGGCGTCGGCTGTGTGATGCAGCCCGTCATCACCGCGGTGCAGAACTCGGTGGAGATGAAGGACATCGGCGCGGCCACCGGCATGGTGAACTTCTTCCAGCGCCTGGGGTCGGCGATCGGCGTCGCCGTTCTCGGCTCGGTGCTCGCCGCCAGGCTGGCGAGCGACGGCACGACCGAGAGCATTCCCGCGCTGCGGGCGCTGCCCGAAACCGAGCGGAACGCGGCGATCGGCACGTACAGCGACGCCCTCACCGACCTTTTCCTCATCGCGGTGCCGCTGGTGGTCGTGGCGTTCCTGGTGTCGCTGATGCTGCGGGAGAGCCGCCGCGAAAAAGGTTGACCTGCTCGGTGAGACTTTTCCGTCGTCGACTCCGACCTGCGACAACCTCACCCGGCAGACGTGCGATGGAAAAGGCTCAATGTTGGGCGGCGGGACAGCCCTGGCCCGCCTAGGAGTCGAAATGAAATAACTTGCGCGTTTCGAACCCTCCACAGGCCTGTGACCTGCGCTGAT
>NZ_CDWRCK010000005.1:0-4385 GCF_977927595.1 Frankia sp. CcWB3 | reverse complement strand
CTCCACAGGCCTGTGACCTGCGATGATGCTCTCGATCACGTATTTGTTACTTCATTACGTCCCCCTAGCGTCAGGGCTGTCCTCTCCGTACCAGGCGTACCAGAAGGGCAGGTCAGATGAGCCAGGCGGTCATCGGTGAACTGCGACCGGCGTCGGCCCAGAGCCCCGTCCCGCCGCAGCGGCAGCTGCATTCGGGTAATGCGGGTTTCATCATCGCGCGCAGTACCCAGCTCAAGTACGAGCACAGTGCCGAGGGGCGCCGGCTGTTCGGCGACGTCATCACCTACATGAACCGGGCGGACCTCAACGGCGCCTCGTTCTTCTTCTACGAGGAGCTGTTCGGCCGCAAGGACCGCGTCCACTGGCTGATCCACTGGAAGACGCCGAACGACTACTCGATCAGCCTGCGCATGGTCGACCACGACGAGAAGATGATCGATCTGCTGGAGAGCGACCGCGTCGTCGACGACAACAGCGCGGGCATGTGGGGCCGGGCCGTCGTGGAGAGCAGCGTCCA
Source organism: Frankia sp. CcWB3 (assembly GCF_977927595.1). Taxonomy (NCBI): domain Bacteria; kingdom Bacillati; phylum Actinomycetota; class Actinomycetes; order Frankiales; family Frankiaceae; genus Frankia; species Frankia sp. CcWB3. The sequence continues at coordinate 3,868 of NZ_CDWRCK010000005.1, read as the reverse complement.
GGAGCGCATCCTGGTGCACGAGGAGGGCGAGCACGAGGACAGCGAGGTCTGGGTCGACCCCGCCCTGCTGCAGACGGGGCAGTCCGAGGACCAGCTGCTGCACTCCGGCAACGCCCTGCTCACGATGCACCGCACCGGACAGGCCCTGCACGAGTTCCGCAAGGAGGCCAGGCACTTCGCCTTCGCCTGGCAGAAGCTCGTCAACGCACGGCTCGCCGGGCGCGTCTCCTCGTACAGGTACGAGGAGACCTTCGGCGTGATGGACCGGCTGCACTGGCTGGTGCACTTCACGTCGTTCGACGCCTACCAGGAACTGACCGACCTGGAGCGCACCGACGACGAATTCCGCACGTTGATGACCAGGGACTACATCTCGCCCGTCAAGGGTGGGGGCGGCTGGGGCCGCACCTTCATGCCGGGCACGATCGAGGACACCCTGCTGGTGCCCTACCAGTACCCGGCCGGCTGAACCCCCGGCGTCGTCGATGAGGGTCTGGGTCTTCCCCGGTCAGGGGTCGCAGCGCGCAGGGATGGGTGCGGAGCTGTTCGACCGGTTCCCGGAACTGGTCGCCACCGCCGACGACGTGCTGGGCAGGTCGGTGCGTGAGCTGTGTCTGTCGGGCCCGGAGGGCGAGCTGGCCGACACGCGGTGGGCGCAGCCGGCGATCTTCGTCGTCAACGCCCTCGCCCACCGGGCCGTGTCCGAGCGGGAACCACCGCCCGACTACCTGGCCGGGCACAGCCTCGGTGAGTACAACGCGCTGCTCGCCGCCGAGTGCTTCGACTTCGCCACCGGCCTGCGCCTGGTGCGGCGGCGCGGTGAGCTGATGGGTGAGGCGGCGGGTGGCGGGATGGCGGCCGTGGTCGGGCTCGACCCGGACGAGGTCACCGCGCTGCTGCACCGGTGCGGGGTCGCCGACAGGGTCCAGGTCGCCAACGAGAACTCGGTCACCCAGGTGGTGGTGTCGGGTGAGGCCGAGGCGATCCGTCTGGTGCGCCACGCGGTCCGCGAGCTGCCCGGAAAGCGGTGCGTCCCGCTCGCCGTCAGCGCGGCGTTCCACTCGCGGTACATGGCGGACGCGGCGCGTCGGTTCGGCGAGCACCTGGCGGGCGTCGTGTTCCGTGACCCGGCCGTGCCGGTGATCGCGAACGCGACCGCCGCGCCGTACCCGGTGGGCGGGGTGGCCGCTCTGCTGGCGCGGCAGATCGACAGCCCGGTGCTGTGGCGGAGGTCGATGCGCGAGCTGATTCGACGTGGGGTCACCGAGGCGCGCGAGGTCGGCGACGCCAGGGTTCTCACCCCGCTGTGGCAGGCCGCGGTGGCCGAAGGTCCCGAGCCGGACGGGGCCGCGGCGGCCGACGGTCCTGGGCCGAACGGGGCCGAGTTGGCCGAAGGCCCCGCGCCGAACGGGGCCGCGGTCGGACGTTCCGGGTGGGACGCGGTCGTGGTCGGGGGTTCCGCACCGGCCGCGCCGGCACCGGCGGCACCGGCGGCGAACGGTCGTGCCCAGCCGGAACGCGAGGTCGACCCGGACGCCGCCGCGCTGGGCAGCGCCCGGTTCCGGCGGCCTACGGCCTGCGGTACGCCTACCTCGCCGGTGCGATGTTCCGTGGGGTCGCGTCGGTCGAGTTGGTCACCCGCATCGGGCAGGCCGGGCTGTTGGGCTACTTCGGGTCCGGCGGACTCGATCTGGCCGAGGTCGAACGCGCCGTGCTGCGGCTCGCCGGCACGCCGGGCCTGACCTACGGCGTCAACCTGCTGCACGACCTGGCCGACCCGGCGGGCGAGGAAGCGGTCGTGGACGTCCTGCTGCGCCACGACGTGCGGTTCGCCGAGGCGGCGGGGTTCACCTCCGTCACTCCGGCGGTGGTGCGGTTCCGGTTCGCCGGGGCGCGCCGCGGGCCGGACGGGGCGCCGGTCGCGGTCCGCCATGTCCTGGCGAAGGTGTCCCGGCCGGAGGTGGCGGCTGCCTTCATGGCCCCGCCGCCGGCCGACCTGCTGCGCGGCCTGGTGGACCGGGGCGCGCTGACGCGCGGCGAGGCGGAGGTGGCGCGGCGCCTGCCGGTGGCCGGTGAGGTGTGCGTCGAAGCCGACTCGGGCGGGCACACGGACGGGGGAGTGGCGCTGACCCTGATCCCGTCCCTGGCCCGGCTACGCGAGCGGGTGGTGGCCGAACACGGCTACAGCGACGGGGTGCACCTCGGCGCGTCGGGCGGTCTGGGTGCGCCCGAGGCGGCGGCGGCGTTCGTGCTCGGCGCGGACTTCGTGATGACCGGCTCGGTCAACCAGTGCTCGCCGGAGGCGGGCACCTCCGACGCGGTCAAGGACCTGTTGTCCGGCCTGGACGTGCAGGACACCACCTACGCCCCGGCGGGCGACCTGTTCGAGCTGGGCTCGCGGGTGCAGGTGGTCCGCAAGGGCACGCTGTTCGCGGCCCGCGTCAACCGGCTCTACCAGCTCTACCGGCAGCACGGCGGCCTGGAGGAGCTGGACGCGGGCACCCGGGCTGCCCTGGAGCGGGACTGCTTCCGGGCGCCGCTGGAGCAGGTGTGGAAGCAGACCCGCGAGCACTACCTGGGCATGGGGCGTCCCGACGAGGTGGAGCGCGCCGAACGGGACCCCAAGCACCGCATGGCGCTGGCGTTCAGGTCCTACTTCGCCCGTACCAACCGCCTGGCCACCGCGGGCGACGAAGCCGAGCGGGCGAACTTCCAGATTCACTGCGGCCCGGCGATCGGCGCGTTCAACCGCTTCGTCGCCGGGACGCCGTTGCAGGACTGGCGCGCGCGCCACGTCGATCTCATCGCCGAGCGGCTCATGGTCGGCGCGGCCCACGTGCTGCGGGAAAGACGAGCGGCGCTCACCGGTGCCGCGTCACGAGAATGAGGGAGAAGCAGTGACCGAAGTCGGCAACGGCACCCCCACCGTGCGCTCAGCTCTGCACCAGACGAGCCAGCCGGTAGACCGGGTGCTGCACTCGGGTAACTGCGGCGCCCTGGTGCAGCGTTCGGCCCAGATCGCCGCCGGCCAGGCAGACCTGGCGCGTGACCTCGCGCGTGAGGCCGCGCAGTTCGTCAACGGCAAGCAGGACGGCCTGGCGACGGTCTTCGTCTACGAGGAGACCTTCGGCGTCAAGGACCGCGTGCACTGGCTGATCCACCTGCGGTCCCTGGAGGACTACGACGCTCTGGTCCATCTCGGGGGCGCGTCTGACCTGCGCGACGGCGTGCTGGGCGGCTACGTGGCGCATCAGCGGGCCCGGGACTGGGGGGCAGCGTTCGTACCCGGCAGCGTCGAGGAGCACATGATGTTCCCGCAGCGGTGGGGCATGTTCGGCACGGCGACCGAGGCGATGGCCAAGGACCCGTCCCTGAGCCCCCTGAAGGCCGACTCGCCGGTGCCGTGGTTCGAGGTGCTGGGCGCGGCCCACCAGACCGCGCAGGATCCGGACCGGATCCTGACCACCGCCAGCGCGGGCGTGATCATGCACCGCGTGATCGACTTCAGCTACCAGTTCCGCGCCGAGGCGCGGCTGTTCGCCCGGACGGTCGCGGAGAACATGAACCTCAACGCGACCGGCCACGCCACGGCGCTGGTGTTCGAGGAACTGTTCGGCCCCATGGAGCGCGTGCACTTCTTCATCCACATGAAGCACCTGAGCAGCATGTACGTGCTCATGGGCATCGATGCGCGCACGGATCCCACCGCGCCGCGCGCCGCCTACATGCGGGACTGGGTGTCGCCCGAGCGGGGTGCGGGCGGCTGGGACCGCATCATCCGCGAGGGCGGCGGCCGGGCCCACGCGCTGACCGCGCAGCAGTGGGGCTAGCGAGGACGCGCGAAGGGGAGGAAACCCGGGATCTGTTG
>NZ_CDWRCK010000004.1:37850-40285 GCF_977927595.1 Frankia sp. CcWB3 | reverse complement strand
CGCTCGCGCGCATGGAGGCACGCATCGCGATTCCCGCCTTCTTCCAGATCTACCCGAACGCCCGGCTCGCCGGCCCGCGTTCCACCATCCGCTATGAGGAAAGTTGGCTGTTGCGCAGTCTCAGCAGCTTGGCGGTCGACCTTGGGCCTCGGGCCACTCTCGGCTGAAGGGACGAGGTCAGTGAAGGTGACAGTGCGGGTGGACAGGCGGGCCTGTGCAGGCTCGGGGCTGTGCGCGGCGATGCAGCCAGACCTTTTCCGGACGGACCCTGACGGTCGTGCCTCGACACTTCGGACAGTGCTGGAGGATGCCGAGGAGACCGAAGCGGCGCGGGACGTGGGCGACTGCTGCCCGACCGAAGCCGTCATCGTCACCTACCAGCCCACAGCGGACTGAGGCCATCTCCGCGGGGGTGCGCGACCCAGCCCGAGGGTGTGGGGAACATCGCTGTTCCTCACACCCTCTTCCGCTTCGCGTACCGCGATCCGGCCGCGTCCCGCGCGGCCACGGCGGCGCCGCGCGGCCAGTGCACGATGTCACCGACCCGCGGGAACGCCAACCAGGCGGGCCCACTCCCTCAGGGAGTGGGCCCGCCTGGTCCGGAACCGTGTCGAGCCGGCTCCTGCGATCTCGGCGCTCAGGCCGAAGGCTTCCGGAACTGTTTGATCATGGCGGCATAGCTGTCGCCGCCGTCACCCGCCGCGATCGCCCGGTCCGTCAGAGCCTTGACAAAGACAGGGATCTCGGCGTTGACACCGGCAGCCTTGCTCTCATGGTGGAGGTGCACCATGGTCGCGAGGTGGGTGTCGATGGTGGCGTCCAGAGCCGGGTAGGTGCCCTCGTCGATCTGGCCAGCGTAGGCAGCCACGAATGCCGTGCAGGCACCGATCCAGGTATTCGCGTACGGAGCGAAGGTCGTCGCCTTGACCCCGGCGGTCTCCAACAGAACAACACCGTGCAGGAAACTGTTGAGCACCCCCCACATGATGCCGAGCAGCGCGACATCGTAGAGGGAGGCAAGGCCGTGGTCCTCACCGAGGTAGCTCGTTCCCACCGGGGCAAGCACCTTCAGCGCCGACTCGATTCCGGCGAACACCTCGTCCGGGCCGCTATAGAGGAAGACGGCGTCCTTCGTCCCCACGACCGGCGGAATAGCCATGATCGCGCCGTCGATGTAGCCGAAGCCGTTCTTCGCCGCCCACTCGGCAGCATCCCTGGCAGCGGCAGAGTCGCCGGACGTCAGGTTGAGGAGCACCTTGCCCGCGAGCTTCTCGACCACCGGGTCAAGGATGGCGTGCACAGCGGTGTAGTCCGACACACAGACCACGACCAGGTCGCTGGCGGTGATCGCATCGGCGACCGAGCCCGCCAGGCGGGCACCCTTGCCAACGACTCCGGAGGCCTTGTCCGCGGAGCGGTTCCACACAGTCGTCGGATGGCCGCCATCAATGAAGGCGGCGGCAAGGGCCTGCCCCATGAGCCCGAGACCGATGAGTGTAACCGGAGCGCGATTCTCGCTCGCCATCACTGAGTACGACCTCCGAAAGACGTCACAGTAGTACGCATCTAACCACTTCCCTTGCTGGGCATGTCGGCAATCTTGGACCGCGGGCGCCACGGTTCGGGGCATGGACGACCCCGTCCGTGGCGGCGCAGATGAAATGGTCGTCGATCCGGCCGCGTCGATCAAGTACTTACCATTTGGTGACCACTTACCTTTTCGTAGGGAACCGATGGTGCCACGGCGCCCGAGATGCCACCTGACGATCACCGCAGAGTGCAGTACATTCCGGATCGAACCCACTCGCACGGAAATACTCCGTCCGACAGCCTTGTCACGGTAAGAATGCTCGCCATGGAGACTGGCGGCCCCCGGTGCGGTCCGGCCGGAAAACTATTCTCCGCAGGCTGTCAGTAAACGACGGGCGATCGATGTTCGGTCGAGGCACTCTCACTGCCACCGGGCCGGGCGCGAACGGCCGTGGTGACGTCGATCGCCCGGCCAGGCATCGATGTCGGCCGGAGGCGTCGTCCGGAACGAGCCGGTCCTGTCCTCGCCGTCCGGCTGGTAGGGAGCTGGGATGAGGCCGGACGCGGGGTCGTTGTGCCGGTCGGCTTCGGCAGGCCGAAACGGTTCGAGGGACAGTGTGGCGACGTGGCCCTCCGCTGCGCCCCAGGCCGGTTCCCGCCGGAACAACGCCGGTCGTCCGGTGACGACCACCAGCAGCGGCACGCCGGTCAGGCCGGTCAGGCCGGCGACGAAGCTGGAAAGCGCATGATCGGCCAGGTGGAAATCATCGACGAGCAGGGCGATCGGCCGTTCGCGTGCGACCAGCCGCAGGAACAGTTTCCAAGTGGCCGGCTCGTTCGCCGCGCCGGTCTCGCCATCGGGGCCGACGCCAGGATCGGCGCCGGGTGTGGCAGCCCAGCGCAGA
>NZ_CDWRCK010000004.1:27032-37825 GCF_977927595.1 Frankia sp. CcWB3 | reverse complement strand
CCGTCCCCGCGCAGGAGCCGGGCCACCGTACAGCGGGCGACGTGCCGGCCGGCGACCCCGCCCTCGCGGTCAAGCTGCGCGAAGACCTTCCGCGCCCCGGAGACACCGTAGTTCTCGGCATGAATCCGCCTGATCTCCTTCAGGGTCTCTTCGTCGGTGACCGCCCGGGCCGACGGCGGCCGTTTCCCCGCGGCGTAGTAGGTGCTCGGGGCGACCTGGACACCGGCGTCCTTCAACACCGCACAGATCGGCTCGACCCCGAACTTCTGTTTGTTCTGGTCGATGTAGTCGTGGACTACCGGCGCGGGCGGCCGAGCTCCGCCGCGAAAAGCCGACGCCGACTTCAGGATCTCGTTCGCCCGCCGCAGTTCCCGGTTCTCCCGCCCCAGCTCAGCCAGCCGGGCGGCCACCTCAGTCGGCACACCCCGCTTCGTTCCCGCCTCAACCGCGGCCTTCACGACCCAGACCCGCAGCGTCTCCGGCGAGATCCCCAGCTAAGCCCCGATCCACTGGCACGCACCCTTCGCGCCCGTCCCCGCCTCGGCCCTGACCCCCAGCACCAGCCGGATCGCCCGTTCCCGCAGCTCATCGGGGTACTTCCTCGGCACGCCCATATCGTCCACTTCCTCCTGGTTTGACTGCCTCTATCAAACCCGGCACGGGACAGGCGTAGCTGGGTCAGAACAGCGGCACGCTTCCGCTCTCGGACTGGCCGAGCCGGTGGCAGGTGTCGCTGTCGCGCAGGTAGCCGAAGGAGAAGGCCTGGGCGCGTTGACGGGGGGTGCCGTGGGCGTCGGGGGCGGAGGCCACCTCCTGGTCGAACCAGCCGCTGTCGCGGGTGTCGCCGATGCTGTAGAACAGCAGCGCGCCCTGCAGCGCGTCGGTGAACGCGATGCGCTTGGCGTCGTGCGCGCTCTTGGCCTGGCGGCCGGCGAAGCAGTCGGCCTGGTTCTCCTCCGCGCGCGACACCACGCCGATCGTCCCGCCGATCCGGGCGCCCCGATGACCCAGCTCGTGCATGATCACAAACAGCGGGTAGGACGCTCCACCCGCCTGGAACAGCTCCGTCATGAAGTCGACGCTGTAGGCGACGGTGTCGTCGAGCTGGCAGTACAGTGCGTTGCCCGCGAACTGCTTGGGATCGTCCACCTGCGCGCCGCAGGCGTCCTGCGGAACCTGGCCGTCCCGGTAGGGGACGAACCGCGGCGGTGTCCACGCGTCGCCGAGCTCGCCGTGCCAGAAACTGTTTGTGCCGCCTGGGCAGCCGACCGGTTCGGAGAGGAGTTTCTCGACCCCGGCGAGGTCGGTCACCCTGCCCCCGCACTCCCCGGCGGCCGCGATCGGCACCGCCGATGTGCTCACCGATGTCCCAGACGCGGCCGTGTCCTCCGCGGCCGCGTCCGCCGCGGAGGAACCGTTGCAGCCGGTCAATACCCCGACGGACACGACGATCGCGGCCAACGCCGCCCAGATGACCCGCACGAGGCATCACCGTAGAGGCCCGCCCCGGTGCGTGGAACCCGACGTCGTCACCCTGACAGGCGCCGACGCCCTGACCTCGCCTAACCGCCGGTCGACGGCCCGGCCGCAGGCCCCGATGGGCGCCCATCGGTGGAACCGGGTGAACCGGGTGAACCCGCCCGCGCCTGTCAGGCCAGCCGGCCACGAGGCAGGGGGCGGTCCGGGGGGCCGTCAGGCGAACAGCTCGCGGATGTCGTCGGCGTCGAGCGTCGAGCTGAACATGTCACCGTCGTCCATGACGCTGGAGAACAGCCGCGCCTTCCGGTCCTTCATCGCCATCACCTTCTCCTCGATCGTGTCCCGGGCGACGAGGCGGTAGACCATGACGTTGCGGGACTGCCCGATGCGGTGCGTCCGGTCCACCGCCTGTTCCTCGGTCGCGGGATTCCACCACGGATCGAGCAGGAAACAGTAGTCCGCCTCGGTCAGGTTCAGGCCGAACCCGCCGGCTTTCAGGCTGACGAGAAAAACCGGGGCCGACCCCGTCTTGAACCGTTCGAGCACGGTGGACCGGTCGCGGGTCCGGCCGTCGAGGTAGCAGTGCTCCACACCGAGGGCGGACAACCGTTCGCGTACCTTGCCGAGAAACCCGGTGAACTGGCTGAAGACCAGGGCCCGGTGACCACTGTCGACGACGTCGGTGAGCTGCTCGAACAGAGCGTCGATCTTGGCGCACGGCAGGTCCCCGTGGTGGTCGTCCACCAGGCCAGCGTGCAGGCTGAGCTGGCGCAGCAGGGTCAGCGAGCGCAGGATCGTGAAGCGGTTGCGGTTCATGTCGTCGACCAGGCCCAGCACCTTCTGCCGTTCCCGTTGCAGGTAGGTCTGGTAGAGCCTGCGGTGCCGCGGGTGCAGGTCCACCTCCAGGACCTGTTCCTGCTTCGGCGGGAGCTCGGGCGCGACCTGTTCCTTGGTGCGGCGCGTCATCAGCGGCCTGATCCGCCGTCGGAGCTGGGCGAGCAGCTCGACGTCGTTCTGCTTCTCGACCGGCCGGGCGTAGTAGTCGCGGAAGCGGGTCGGGTTCGGGAACAGGCCGGGTGCGGTCACCGACAGCAGCGACCACAGCTCCATCAGGTTGTTCTCCATCGGGGTCCCGGTGACGGCCAGTTTGAACGGCGCCGGCAGCAGCCGGGCGCACCGGTAGGCCTTCGACTGATGATTCTTGATCATCTGGGCTTCGTCGAGGATCAGACCCGACCAGGCCAGGCTTGCGTACTCCTCGTGCTCGAGGCGGAAGAGCGTGTACGAGGTGATCACCAGGTCGGCGCCCGACACCGCCTCGTCGAGGGCCTCGCCGCGGCGCCGCTGCGTGTCGGAGATCGCCACCGTTCGCAGCCCGGGCGCGAACCGGGCCGCCTCCGCGGCCCAGTTCGACACGACGCTCGTCGGCGCGACGACGAGGAACGGCGCGAGTTCGGGATCGGCCTGCCGGGCGTGGCAGACCAGTGCCAGCGTCTGCAGCGTCTTTCCCAGGCCCATGTCGTCGGCGAGCACCCCGCCCAGCCGGTACTTCCACAGGAACGCCAGCCACCGGAAACCGTCGAGCTGGTAGGAGCGCAACGTCGCCGCGAGCGTCGCCGGCGGCTCCTGTTCGAGCTGGCCCTCGGCCCCCAGCTCCAGCAGCCCCGTCACCTGCTGGCGCCACGACCGCGCCTGGCGCTCGACCACACCGAGCCCGGCGAGCTCCTCCCACAGCCCGACCTGGAACCGACTGATCCGCAGCGGACCGCCGGGTGAGTCCTGTAGCGCCCGCGCCTCCTCGATCAGCCGCCGCAACGTCTGCAGCTCGGGCTTCTGCAGGCTGAAGTAGGCGCCGTCGGCGAGGAGCAGGTGCGACTGCCCCTGACTCAGCGCCAGGAAGACGTCCGTGAACGGCACTTGCCGGCCCTCCACGGTGACGGTGACCCCGAGATCGAACCAGTCGGTCTCGGCCTACCACGTCGTCGGTGGACAGGCCGATGAGCAGCGAGTCGCCGGCCTCCCGGTAGGCCGCCGGGTCACCGCTGACCTCGACGGCCACCCCGGGCCGGTCTGTCAGCAACGGGAGCAGCTCCGTCGTCGCGCGCATCGTGTCGACGCCGCGCAGCCGCACCCGTGGCCGCAGACCGGAACCCTGGTCACCGGCGAGCAGGGCGGCCGTGCCGGAGGGCAGATCCAGCGCCGCCAGCACGTCCCGCAACGCGTCCTGCTCCTGGCGCGGATCCCGCAACCCGTCCGGTTCCGCGGCGGGCAGCATCGTGCCGGGCGGTTCGGTGCCGTCAGGCTCCGTCGCGTACAGCGGCACGTGGATCCGCTCGCCGCCGACCTCGTAGGCCCATCCCCAGGTGAGGTCGAGCTCGTGGTCGTCACCGTAGGAGGCGTGCAGCACCAGGGCTGGCGGCGGCACCTCCGGCGGCTCGAAGGAGCCGTCGCTGGACACGACGGGGGCCAGGCGCCGCAGACGCGGGTAGAACTCCGTGCGGAAGCGGGACTCCTCGCTGCGGGGCACCCGCAGGCTCCGGTTCCCGACCGCCATCCGCTGCAGCCGCGGCGGCACCGGCTGGGCGAGCCGCGCGAGCCGGACGTGCCAGTCCCGATGGTCGTCGGAGGCCAGGACCTCCGCCCGGTCGACGTACACGACGCCATGGCCCTCGCGGCCGATGAACGAGAACACGGCGGCGTCCGTCGGCGTCCCGCCGAGGCGGAGCAGGGGAGCCACGACCAGCGACTTCGTGCTCTCGTCCCGGGTGACGTTCAGGCACAGCTCCGCGGAACCGTACCGGCTCACGTCGCCGAGCTTCTTGCGGGCGTGCACGAACCGGAGGCCGACCGCCTCGGCCTCGTCGAGCATCGGCCAGAGCTGACGGCTTTCGAACGCGCAGAGATCGAGCCGTTTCGCGCCGCCGGAAGAGTAGGAGGAGTAGTACGAGTACCCGTACCGCTCGTCGTGGGCCCGGTACACGGCGAAGAACTTCTGCAGCAGCCGTACCTGCGGCTGCTGGTACTCGCGGGTCTGGTACGCCGCGTTGAGGGCGTCCCACCCGATGGCGTTGACCCAGCCGTTCCGGCCCGGCTGCACCAGCCGGGCCGTGACCCGCAGGCCCAGCTCGGATCCGCCGCCGTGGGCCGGCGGATCCGCCGTGAAGCTCAGCTCGACGGCCAACGGCGTCGTCCCGGCGGCCCCGCCGTGCCCGCCGTGGCCGCCGCCGACGGCGGGCACGGCACCCAGCAGCTCTCCCAGGTCCTCGGTCCAGGCAGCCGACCGGGACAACCGCGGCTGAGCCGACCGCGGGGAGGACTGAGACCGCTGAGACCGCGGGGAGGACCCGGACCGCCGCGCCGATGGGCTGGGGGCCGCCGCCGCACCCGTTGCCGCGTTCGCCGTGGCCGTCGCGCCTGTCGTGGCCGTCAGCACCAGTGCCACGACGTGCTTGCAGTCGACGCCCACCGGGCAGGTGCACGAGCCGTACTGGAACGTCCAAGAGGACGGACCGTCACCCGAGAACTGCGCGCTCGTCGCGTAGACCTCGCCGCCGCTGCCACGCACCCGGCCCCGGAGGGTGTTCTCGTCGGGGTCCCAGTCGATCCTCGTGACCGCGCTCTGCTGGGCGTAGTGCACACCTCTGGCATACGAATGTTCGCCGACGGCTGTCCGGAGACCGACGGTGCCGGGTCCCTGCCACGACACGGAGAGCATGCCGCCAAGGTAGCAGGCGGTGACGGAAGGTCGCCAAGCGGCCCAACTCAGCCGTCGACAGGCATGGCCTATCGCGTCGACGGTGAGAGGGTGCTGGGGATACGTGCGCCCGAGACGAGGCCGCGGTCGAGGTCCGCCACGGTCGCGGCGCCGAGCAGTGCCATCGCGTGGTCGAATTCCACGCGCAGCAGCTCAATCATCCGTAGGACACCGGCCTCGCCGCCCGCGGCGAGGCCGTACAGGTAGGGCCGACCCACGAAGACCCCCGCGGCGCGGAGGGCCAGCGCCTTGGCCACGTCGTTGCCTCGCCGGACACCTCCGTCGAGGAACACCGTGAGCCTGCGCGCCGCCGCGTCAACCACCTCCGGCAGGATATCGATGGTCGCGGGGACGCCGTCCAGCTGCCGCCCGCCGTGGTTCGAGACCACGACACCGTCGACGCCCAGCTCGACGAGCCGGTCGCACTCGTCCCCGCGCATCAGGCCCTTGAGGAGCAACGGGCCTTCCCACAACGACCGGATCCGCTCGACGTCCTCCCAAGTGACGCAGTCCGACGACGATTTGATTGCCGCTTGGGTCTGGTTGAGGCTCAGCCGGGACGGGTCGCCGGGACGGCCGGCGCTGAATTGGCCGCGCATAAATTCGAATGTGCCCATGAAGTCGAATTTGCCGCGGATGAAATCGGTCGCCCACGCCGGCTTGCTGGCCCCCTGCAGCAGCATCTTGGGATGCGGCGGCCGACTTATGAGCTTGTTGCGGGTGTCGCGCTCACGGTTGCCCAGGACCGGCGTGTCGATGGTGATGGCCAGGGCCCGGTAACCCGCCGCCGCGATCCGCCGGACGAGGTTCCCGACCTCGGCGCGGTTGGGGGCAGGTAGAGCTGGTACCACAGCGTGCCAGTCGAGCGCGCGGCGACATCCTCGAGGGGGAAGGCTGCCACGGTGCTCTGCATGTACACGATGTCCGCCCGCGCCGCGGCCCTCGCCACAGCGATCTCCGCGGACGATCGCGCGAGGCGGCCCGTACCCGTGGGCGCCAGCATGATCGGCATCGACAGCCGCTCGCCGAACACGGTCGTCGAGAGGTCTCGCGTGGCGACGTCGGCGAGCGGCCGCGGGCGGAACTCGATGCGGTCGAACGCCGTGCGGTTACGCCTGAGCGACACCTCGTCGCCGGCTCCGCCCTCCATGGCGTCGAAAACCGCCCGGGGAAGCCTGCGGCGCGCCAGTTCCCGGAAGTCCTCGACATTGATTGCGTCCTGCACCCTCACGAACACGGACCTTTCGCTGTCGGCCTGGTCACGGGATCGCGTTCTCCCGGTCGCCAGGATTGTCAGTCACTCCGGAAGCACGCAAGCGGCAGCCGTTCACGCCTTGCGGGAGCTGGTGCGGCCGGCGAGGACCGCCCGGATGTCGGCCGCGATCTCGCTTACGATGGGTTCGCGCAGCACGGTGTCGTGGTCGCCGCCCACGGTGCGGTAGGTCGCCTCGCCGGTCAGCAGCGGGCGCCAGGCCTCCGTACGGTGCGGCGGCGAGGCGGCCGCCAGGTAGACCAGCGCCCGCCCGTTCCAGGGCTTGGGCCGGTAGAACCTCGTGAGCACCCGCGATTGGTTGTAGAAGACGTCGTACTGGTTCATGCCCTTGAACTGAACGACGCCAGCCAACGGGAGCTGGGCCGCCTGCCGGGCCCAGCCGAGCAGGACCCGTGCGGCAGCCCTTGCGCGCGCCGAGCCTATAGCCGATCCCCCCGTATGGTCCAAGGCCGGGGCCGGATTCGAACTCGTGGCCGGTCCCCCTGGAACTGGAAGCTGAGAGGGCAGCACTCCTCCCGCGAAGACGCCGGAGGACGTGTCGGGCAGGAAGCTGTCGATGAGGACGAGCAGTTCGACGTGCTCGTCGGCCTCGGTGAGGAGCCTCGCGGTTTCGAAGGCGACGAGGCCGCCGAAGGAGTGGCCGGCGAGGTGGTAGGGGCCGGTGGGTTGGAGTAGGCGCAGGGCGCGGGCGTGGCGGCGGGCGGCGGTGTGGATGGACCAGTCGGGGAGGCCGCGGTATTCGAGGCCGTGGGCTTGGATGCCGTAGACGGGGCGTTCGCCGTCGAAGTGGCGGGCAAAGCCAAGCATGCCGACGGCGAGGCCGCCGGCGCCGCAGAAGCAGAAGAGGGGCCGGCCGCTGCCGGTGGTGCGCAGCGGGACGACGGTGGGGTGGCGTAGGACGTCGGTGCCGGTATTGCGCAGGTGGGCGGTGAACTCGGCGACGGTGGGGGCGTCGGCGACGGTGGAGGTGGGGAGTTTGACACCGAGTTCGTCGGCGACCCTGGTGAGGAGCTCTTCGGCGATGAGGGAATCGCCGCCGAGTTCGACGAAGTCGTCGTGGATACCGACGTCGTCGAGGTGCAGGGCGGCGGCCCACACGTCGGCGACGGCCTCTTCCCACTGGTCGCGGGGCGGGTCCTGATTGGGTTTCGGACCGGCGGGGGGCAGGTTCAGTCGGTCGACCTTGCTGCGGTCGGTCCTCGGTAGTGCGGTGACCAGCATGACGGTGGCCGGCACCATGTAGGACGGCAGCTCGGCCCGTAGCAGGCGCCTGATCGAGGCCGGTGAGACCCGGGCGCCGGTCACGGGGACGACGTAGGCGACCAGGCGGGCCCGCTGCGTGGTCCTGTCGGCCACGACGACGGCCTCGAGCACATCTGAGCTCGCCAGCAGGGCGGACTCGATTTCGATCGGCTCGACGAGGTACCCGCGGATCTTCACGGCCGCGTCGGTGCGGCCGACAACCCTGAGCTGGCCGCTGGCGTCGATGCGCCCGAGGTCTCCGGTGCGGTAGGTGGGTGTGCCGTCCGGCCCGATGCCGAACCGCGATGCGCTCGCCGCCGCCGCCCGCCAGTAGCCCCCCGTGATGAAGTGGCCCGTCACGACGATCTCACCCGTCTCACCGGGCGGCATCTCGATGCCATCCGGCGAGACCACCCTCACCGCGACGTCGACCACCGGCCGCCCGGCCGGCATCACGCCGTCGGGTAGGTCCTCGTCCGACCAGATCGGGGCGCAGGTCGCCGTGCCGAGCTCCGAGGCTCCGTAGGAGACCAGGAACGCCGCGGCCGGCGGTAGGTGGTGGCGGGCCAACTCGACGTCGCGGGCGTAGATCGCCTCGCCGACCGACATGACGAATCGGAGGTCGTCGAGCACCTCGTCCGGCTCAAGGCAGCCGAACACGGTCCGGATCAGCGCCGGCGTGGCCACGATGCCGGCCGGCCGGGTGGTGCGCAGCCAGTCGGCTAGGTCGCGGACGCCGCGGACCCGAGGGTCGTACATCTCGAGGGTGGTGCCAAAGACCAGGCCACCGACCATCCGGTTCATCCCCGAGATGAAGGAGTAGGGCAGGAAGAGCGGCAGACGGTCGCCCGGAACCAGCCGCATCACGTCCTGGGCCTGGATGGCGTAGTGGATGCCCAGCAGGGCGCGGTGGTGCCACACGACACCCTTCGGTACTCCGGTCGACCCGGAGGTGAAGATCGGTACTCCGGTCGACCCGGAGGTGAAGATGAGCACAGCTGGATCGGTATCGGCCCGGCGCGGCGCGGTCGACGCCACCCGGTCAGCCAGCGCCGGGGACCAGTCGGCGACGCGCTCGTCGCCGACGTCGATAGTCTCCACGATCCCCGGCAGCGCGGCGGCAGTCCGCTGGTCGGCGGAGCCAGTCGGTCCGGTGACGCACACCGAGGCCCCTGCCAGTCCCACGACCTGAGCGAGACGGTCGGTGGGATGCATCCTGTCGAGGGGCACGCAAGGCCGGCCGCTCGCGATAACGCCCAAGACGGCGGCGATCCCGCTCGCGCCGTGGGGCAACAGCACCGCGACGGGCGTGTCCGGGTCGGCCGCGGCGGGCTCCCGAAGGATGCGGTCGGCGACGACGTCCACCCAGGCGACGAGCTGGGCGAAGGTAACGGCACGGTGTTCGTCGCGGACCGCCACGACGTCGTGGCAGACCGCGGCGACGGTGCGGATCCGGTCGACGACGTTTCCGAACCGGTCGTCGGGACGCAGCGGCGGCGGCACCGGCACCGGCACCGCCTGGGTGACCTGGCTTTTCCTCATGCCAGGCCTTTCCTCGCGCCAGCCAGGTCAGTGGCCTTAGGGACGGGCGGTGTTGTCATGGCGCCTCCCGGGCGGGCACTGGTATTGGAGCCGTGACCGCGCTCCGGTCCGTTCAGATCCGTTCATATCTAACACGAACGGCTTTGCGACCGACCACCCAGTCCATATTAATCATTAACGTAAGGGTATGGTTGCCATAAGGACCTGGAGCCCGCGATACGGCTCGACGCGAAGGGGACGTAATGAAGTAACAAATACGTGATCGAGAGCATCATCGCAGGTCACAGGCCTGTGGAGGGTTCGAGACGCGCAAGTTATTTCATTTCGACTCCGAAGCGCCGCTCCGTCCCCCTATTGGCCGAGCCGGGTCTGTTGCGGCAGGGGCCGGTGGAAGCGGCCGGAATGATCGACCGGTATGCCGTCACGCCGTCACGCCGTCGGTGCCGGTGCCAGAGTTCACAGGATTCCGGCGGTACTTGCGATTGGCCCTGTCCTCTCGGGATATCGAGGAACTGCTCACCGGGCGTGGTATCGACGTCGATCGCGTCACTGTCTACCGGTGGATCCAGCTACCGGTGAATCCAGCGGCCCATGACAATCCTTCCCTATGGACAGGGAACCTCAAGTTCGCTGTCCACGGAAGCGGATTGTGCGTCGGCCACAACCAGCGACGGCTGCGTGCGGGCAGGCCGTGCCTCGCGTCGAGGTGGTCTCCCACGAGCACTGAGCCTGCGCCCTGAGCCTGACACGAGCGCGTCTCACGGGCTCAGCTACTCGGCGGGTTCGTGATCGTCGCGCCGCAGCCGCCAGCCGCGGCCCCGTTCGCGCTCGCGCTCGCGCCAGAATGCGGCGTACCGCCCGTCTCGGGCCAGGAGCTCATCGTGCCGACCGCACTCGACGACCCGGCCGCCGTCGAGGACGGCGATCTGGTCGGCGCGGACGATCGTGTCCAGCCGGTGGGCGATGATCAGGACGGTGCGGTCGGCGGCGAGCTCGGCCAGGGCGGCGTGCACGGCGGTCTCGTTCTCGGTGTCGAGGGAGGCCGTGGCTTCGTCGAGGAGCACGATCGGCGCGTCCTTACACAGCGCGCGGGCGATGGCGACGCGTTGGCGTTCGCCGCCGGACAGCAGCTGTCCGCCCTCGCCGACGCGACTGGCCCAGCCGTCCGGGAGCCGGGCGACGATGGAGTCCACCCGGGCGCGGTAGGCGGCGTCGCGGACCTGCTCCGGGGTCGCGTCCGGGTTACCGAAGCGGATGTTGTCCTCGACGGTGCCGTCGAGCAGGTAGACGTCCTGGAACACGAACGCGATGTGGTTGAGCAGCTCGGCGCTGGTGAGGTCGCGGACGTCGACGCCGCCGACGCGCACCGAACCGGAGCCGACGTCGTAGAAGCGGGCGATCAGCTTGGTGACGGTGGTTTTCCCCCCGCCGGAGGGTCCGACGAGTGCGGTGGTTCGCCCGGCCGGGATCGTCAGCGTCAGCCCGCTCAGCACTTCGGGACCC
>NZ_CDWRCK010000004.1:19180-26737 GCF_977927595.1 Frankia sp. CcWB3 | reverse complement strand
CCGGCGGGGTAGGCGAAGCGGACATCGGTGAGTTCGATCCCGGCCTGGCCGATCCGGCGGCCGGTCGTGGGTTCCGGGAGCGGCTCGACCGCCAGGAGCTCGTCGACCCGCTGGGCCGAGGCCTGGGCGGAGCGCAACGCGGCGCTGAGCCCGACCAGCGCGTCGAGCGGGCGGAGCAGGCTGATGCCCAAGACGACGAGGGCGGTCATCCGGGTCGGGCTGAGGCCGTGATGGGTGGTCAGCGCGAGGCCGGCGAGGAACAGGGCCGTGAAGGCTAGCTGGATACCGAGCTCGCCGAGGTATTCGCCCGGCAGGGAGCCGACGATCTCGCGCCGCGCCGCGCGGTGCTGGGCGGCCAGCGCCTCGTCCAACGCGGCCCGGCCAGCGGCGGTGTGACCGGTGGCCCGCAGCGTCGGCTGGGCGCCGGCGAACTCGACCAGCCGGCTGCCGGCCTCGGCCGTGGCGGCGTGGTTGGCCGCCTCGGTGCGTTCGGTGAGGCGGCGACCGACCGAGAGCGCGGCGAGCACGACCGGGACGGCCAGCAGCGCGGCGAGCCCGATCCGCCAGTCGAAGCTGAGCAGGAACGCCCCGATCGTGAGCGGGGTCAGGACCGCGCCGATCAGGGCCTCGGCCAGGAAGACGGTGGTGGCCACCCGCGAGACGTCGCCGATGATTAGTTGTGGGATCTGCCCGGCCGCCGGCCCGTCGAACCAGCCCAACGGCAACG
The DNA here is from genome assembly GCF_977927595.1 of Frankia sp. CcWB3. Lineage (NCBI taxonomy): Bacteria > Bacillati > Actinomycetota > Actinomycetes > Frankiales > Frankiaceae > Frankia > Frankia sp. CcWB3. The sequence continues at coordinate 26,010 of NZ_CDWRCK010000004.1, read as the reverse complement.
CCAGAAGCTTGTCGCCGATGCGCGCGTACAGGGCGCGCCGCCAGGCCGAGGACAGTCGCAACGCCCGCGACCCGAGGTAGTAGTGGGCGAACCAGCCGGTCGCCGCCGCGGCCGTGAGCGGGATCAGCCACCACACCGCGGTGGCCGTACGGCCGTCGATCAGGGCGGTCAGCAGCGGGACGAGTACTCCGAAGGCTACGCCCTCGCTGACGGCGTAGCCGGCCACCGCCACCAGGTACCGCGCCAGCGGCCGGTGCTGGCTGGCCGGGACGAGGCCGCGCAGGTGGCCGGTCATGCTCGGCCGCCCTGCTGGGCCCGCCAGAGCTGAGCGTAGCGCCCGTCGGCGGCGAGTAGCTCGTCGTGCCGGCCGTGCTCGATCAGGCGCCCGTCGTCGAGGACCAGGATCTGGTCGGCCTCGGTGATCGTGTACAGGCGGTGCGCGATCACGAGCAGGGTCCGGCCGGCGGCCAGATCGGCCAGTGCGTCCTGGATCGCGGCCTCGGAGTCGGGGTCGGCGAACGCGGTGGCCTCGTCGAGGAGCACGATCGGTGTCCCGGCCAGCAGGGTACGGGCGATCGCGACCCGCTGCGCCTCCCCGCCGGAGAGGTGGGCGTCCTCGCCGGCCACCGAGTCGTAGCCGCGCGGCAGGGCGAGGACGCGGTCGTCGACGGCGGCCGCGCGGGCGGCGGCGCGTACCGCCGCCTCGGACGCATCCGGGACGGCCAGGGCGATGTTGTCACGGATCGAGCGACGCAGCAGGATGACATCCTGCAGCAGGAATCCGACGTGGCGGTAGAGGTCGTCCCGGTCGATGTCGCGCAGGTCGGCTCCGCCTAGCCGGATGGCGCCCCCGGTGACGTCGGCGAAGCGGGCCAGCAGCATCGTGAGCGTCGACTTCCCGGCTCCGGACGGCCCGACCAGCGCCGTCACCGTGCCTGGCCGTAGCGTCGCTCTCACCCCCCGCAGGACTTCGTGACCGTCCGGGTAGCTGAAATGGACGTCGTCGATCTCGACCGTCAGCGGGGTGCCCACCGGGCGGGCGCGGCCGGGCTCGAGGACGGGCTGCCGGGGCTCGCGCAGCAGGTCGCCGATGCGGGCCGCCGCGTCCCGGGATCGCTCGCGCAGGTCCTGGGCCAGGTAGATCGGCGTGATCTGCTCGAACAGCCCGACCCCGAGCAGCGTGAAGGCCACCAGGTCCACCGGGTCACTCCACCCGGCCGCGACCAGTCCGGTGCCGACGGCGGTGACCGCGAACACGATGGTCGCCGGGGCCACCGTCGCCCGGGCGACCCCGCGGGGCCGGAGGAAGATGCGCTGGGCCTGCTCGTCGGCGTCGGCGTACTCGGCCGCGGCGGCGGCGAACCGGGGAGCGCCCCGGCCGCCGGCGAACGCCTTGACGACGCTGATGCCCCGAACCGTCTCGAGCACGGCCGCGGTCAGCTCGTTGTTGGCCGCACCGATCCGGCTGACCTGGTCGGTCGCGCGGACCGCGAGCCGCAGGCGGATCGCCTGGGCCGCGCTGACGAGCGCCACCGTGACGAGCGCCAACGGCCAGTCGACCCAGAGCAGGTAGCCGACCACCACCGCCGGGCCGGCCACGGCCGAAGCCAGGTCCCCGCGGGCGTGGGCGACTGCGTGGTGCAGCGTCGCCACGTCGTCCTGCACCGTCGAGCGCACCCGGGCCGAGACCCCGCCGGCGAACCAGCTCAGCGGTAACGCGCTCACCTGCTCGGTCAGGCGGCGGCGCAGCAGGTAGGCGAGGTCCGCGTCGGCCAGGTGGCTGAGCAGGCTCGCCGCGGCGTACAGCGCGAAGCGCGCCACGAGCAGGCCGGCCGCGAGCCACGCCAGCGGCCATACCGGCTGCCCCGCTCCGCTCAGCAGTCGGCGCGCGATCTCCACCAGCACCACCGCTGGGGTGATCGCCAGCACCGTGGCCAGAGCTTGCAGCCCGGCCGCCAGCGTGATCCGACCTCGGACGGGACGCCGCAGCTCGGCCAAGTCGAGCGCGGCGGTGCCGGCCGCCATCACCGCCCGGCCGGGCGGGGGACCGACAGCGCCCCGAGACCGCTGTCCCAGGCGGATCGGGGAGTGACGTGGCCCGCCTCGAGCGGGGTGCCGCCGCCCTCGCCCGCGGGGGTTGCGGCGCGGCCGCGCCGCTCGGCCATCGAGCGCACGAGCTCGCCGGCCCGCACGGCGACGTTGGAGAGCAGGGTCGAGGAGATGCCGTGGGAGTGTTCGGTCGCGCCGAGCACGTACAGGTCGACGTGGACGCCGGGCGCCGTCGCCAGCCGGTAGTCGCGGTCGAGCGCCACGTGGCCGGCCGGGTCGGTCTGGCAGTGCCGGGCCATCGTGCCGAGGAGCTGGCGTGGATCTCGCGAGCGGTACCCGGTGGCGAAGACAATGACGTCCGCCTCTATTTTTTCCCGCGTGCCGGTCGGCATGAACTCGACGTCGGCGGCGACGCCGTCGGTGAGCTGACGCAGCTCGACGAGGCGGGACGCGCGAATGATGCGCAACCGTTCCCGGCCTTGCATCTTCTCCTGGTAGACACGGCGGTAGAGCTCGTCGATGAGGTCGATATCGACCACCGAGTAGTTCGTGCTCCGATGATAGGTATTGAGCATGTCCTTCACCGGCGGCGGCGCGGCGTAGAAATCGTCCACGGCGGACGGGTCGAAAATCTGGTTCGCGAACGAGCTGTTGTCCGCCGGGCTGTAACCGTACCGCGAGAAGACGGCCACGACTTCAGCCCGCGGATACTTCGTGTGCAGGAATTCGGTCACCTCGGCCGCGCTCTGCCCGGCCCCGACCACGACGAACCGGTCGCGCACCGGCGATGGCAGGTTCGCGACCCGGCTGAGCAGGTCGTGGTTGTGCCAGACCCGTTCGGACAGCTCGATGCCGGCTGGCGCCGTCGGCTCGAGCCCGACGGCGATGACGACGCCGCGAGCCCGGCGGACGACCGTCTCCCCGGTCGTCCCCCGCACCCCGACGACGTCCACCATCCGGACCTCGCCGTCGACGGTGACCGGCCGGATGTCGACCACCCGCGTGTCGTACTCGACCAGGTCATCCAATCGGCGGGCGGCCCATTCCAGGTAGTCGTGGAACTCTTGGCGCAGCGGGAACATGGTCTTGTAGTTGATGAAGTCAACCAGGCGGTCCCGCTCATGCAGGAACGACAGATAACTGAAATCGCTGGCCGGATTCCGCAGGGTTACCAGGTCCTTGAGGTAGGATACCTGCATCGTGGCCCCGTCGAGGAGCATTCCCCGATGCCAGCCGAATCGGGGCTGGCGCTCCAGGAAAGACACCCTCAGCGCCGCCGCCGGGGAAACGCGCGCGTTGTGCTCCGTCACGGCGATCGCCAACGCCAGGTTCGAAGGGCCGAAACCGATTCCGACGATGTCCCGAATGCCGATGTCCGTGGACGCCGGACCTCTCACCACACCCGATCCTCCGGTCCCTGGGCGCGCCGCCCTTTCCCGTCGGTAACGAGAAGCGTACGCTAATCCGGTAAAGTAAGGCTTACCTATCTTCTGGGGTGACCTCCCTGGGTGTCAAGCACGCTCCGGCGGCGCCATCGGCCGGGCCCGCGGCCGCCCCTGACTAGACCCCGGCTGGCTGGACCCCGGCCCGCGCTACCGGCGCCGGGCGGCCGCTGGACGTGACCGTGAAGTCAGGTTAGGCTCTCCATAGGTAAGTTAACCTATCTTTACAAATTTCGCCAGATTGTGAGGCGGGCGGTGCGAGCTGTCGCGGAGGCTGAGGCGACGGTGCCGCGCCCGCCCGATCCGGCGGCAGCGGCCCCGCCCGGCCGGCGGCAACGGCGGCAAGGGGGCGCGCTCGGATCACGGAGAGTGCGTGTCTGCGGCCTAGTAGTGACGTCGCTCGCTCTGGTCGGGATGTGCGTCCTCAGCGTCTGGGTCGGCGCCAACCACCTGCCGTTCACCGTCGTGTGGCGGGTCCTGTGGCACGACGACGGCTCGTCCGCCGCGCTGGTCGTGCACAACCTGCGGATACCGCGCACGCTGCTCGGCCTGGTGGTCGGCGCCGCGCTCGGCGTGGCCGGGGCCCTCAGCCAGGCGTTGACCCGCAACGATCTGGTCGAACCGGGGATGCTCGGGGTCAACATCGGCGCGTCGGCCGCCGTCGTCGTCGGCATCTCGGTCTTCGGCGTCACGAGCCCGAGCGGCTACGTGTGGTTCGCGCTCGCCGGCGCCGCCCTGACCGCGGTCGCCGTGTTCATGATCGGCGCGACCGGCCGCGCAGCGACGACGCCGGCGACCCTGGTGGTGGCGGGCGCGGCCGCCGCGGCCGTCCTCGGCGCGTTCGTCAACGCCGTGCTGCTGATCGACACCAAGACGTTCGACCAGTTCCGGCACTGGGACGTCGGCTCGCTGGCCGCGCCGGGATCGACCGGGCTGCAGGCGACGGCGCCGTTCATGGCGGCGGGACTCCTGCTCGCCCTCCCCCTTACCCGCCCGTTGAACGCGCTCGCGCTGGGTGACGAGGCCGCCCGCGGCCTGGGTGTCCGCCTTCACCGGGCCCGGATGCTGGGCGTGCTCGCGGTCGTCCTGCTCTGCGGCGGGGGGACCGCCGCCGCCGGGCCGATCAGCTTCGTCGGCCTGGCCGTGCCGCACGCCGCCCGCGTGATCGCCGGACCGGACAACCGCTGGGTCCTGCCCTACTCCGCCATGCTGGCCCCGATCCTGCTGGTCGGATCGGACCTGGTCGGACGGGTGATCATCGCTTCAGGTGAGCTGCAGGTGGGGATCATCACGGCCTTTGCCGGAGCTCCGGTGTTCATCGCGTTGTGCCGCCGCGCGCGGCTGGGCCGGGCGTGACCGGCATCGCGCCGGCCGGCCCGGTCGACCGTCCCGCCGCCGGCGCCCTCCCGCCGCCGCGGCGTCCCCGGGTGGCCCGGTTCGGCGCCGACGCGGTGTCCGTCCGGATCTCTCCCCGCGCCGTCGCGGTGAGCGCCGGCTTCACCCTGGTGATCGTGGCCGTCGGCGTCGCCACGCTCACCACCGGGGACTACCCGATTCCGGTGGGTGACGTCGCCCGCGCCCTGCTCGGGCACGGCGACGGCGGCACGGACTTCGTGGTCAACACCCTGCGGCTACCGCGCCTGCTGACCGGGCTGCTGGTCGGCGCCGCGCTGGCCCTGTCCGGATCGATCTTCCAGAGCGTCTCGGGCAACGTGCTGGGCAGCCCGGACATCCTCGGCTTCACCACCGGCTCGGCCACCGGGGCGATCATCGTCCTGCTGGTCCTGCGCGGGGACGCCGCCGGGGCGTCGCTGGGCGCGTTGGTCGGCGGGGCCGCGACCGGCGCGGCGGTCTACACGCTGTCCTACCGGCGCGGGCTGGCCGGGCCGCGGCTGGTCCTGATCGGCATCGCGGTCGCGGCGCTGCTCAACGCGGTCAACTCCTATCTGATCACCCGGGCGGCGCTGGCCGACGCGGTCGCCGCGCAGATCTGGCTGATCGGCAGCCTGGACAGCCGCGGCTGGGCCCAGGTCCGGCCGCTGGCCCTGGCCCTGGTCATCCTGACGCCGATCGGCCTCTACCACGGCCGCCGGCTGGCCTACCTGGAGCTGGGGACGGACACCGCCAAGGCGCTCGGGGTGGGCGTCGAACGCTGCCGCCTCACGCTGATCGCGGTCGCGGCGGCGTTGGCCGCGGTCGCGACGGCCGCCGCCGGGCCGGTCGGCTTCGTGGCGCTGAGCGCGCCGCCGCTGGCCCGCTGGCTCACGGCGGTCTCCGCGCCGCCGCTGGTCTCGACCGCGCTGGCGGGGGCGGCACTGGTGACGGTCGGTGACCTGGTCGCCCAGCGACTGTTCGCCCCGACCCAGCTCCCGGTCGGGGTGGCGACCGGCGCCATCGGCGGGGTCTACCTTGCCGTCCTGCTGATCCGGCAACGGCGGCGGGCGTGACGCCGCATCGGGGCGCGCGGCGCCCACCGGCGGACGGGACCGAGCCGATGACGGAGGACGCCCCATGACGCGGCTGAGCGCGCGCGGCCTCACCTTGGCCTACGACCAGCGGGTGGTGGCCCGCGAGCTGGGGATCGACATCCCGGACGGGGCGTTCACCGTCATCGTCGGACCGAACGCCTGCGGCAAGTCGACGCTGCTGCGCGCGCTGGTCCGCCTGCTGCGGCCGAAGGCGGGCGCGGTGCACCTCGACGGCGCGCTGATCTCGTCGTACTCGACGAAGGAGGTCGCGCGCCGGCTCGGCCTGCTGGCCCAGTCCGCGACCGCGCCGGCCGGCATCACCGTGGCCGACCTGGTCGCCCGCGGCCGCTACCCGCACCAGCGGCTGCTGCGCCAGTGGTCGCGGGAGGACGAGCGGGTCGTGGCCGAGATGATGGCCCGGACCGCCGTCGCCGACCTGGCCGACCGCCTGGTCGACGAGCTGTCCGGCGGCCAGCGCCAGCGGGTGTGGCTGGCGATGGTCCTGGCCCAGCGGACGCCGATTCTGCTGTTGGACGAGCCGACGACGTTCCTCGACATCGCCCATCAGGTCGAAGTGCTGGACCTGTGCGCCGAGCTGCTCGCCGGCGGCGACCACACGCTGGTGGCGGTGCTGCACGACCTCAACCAGGCCAGCCGGTACGCCGACCACCTGGTGGCGATGCGGGACGGGCGGATCGTCGCCCAGGGGCCGCCGGCCGAGATCGTCACCGCCGCGCTCGTCGCGGACGTCTTCGGCCTGGCCTGCCGGATTATCACCGATCCGGAGTCGGGGACGCCGCTGGTGATCCCGCTGCGGCCGCGGCGCTGGCCCGGCGGTGCGCCCGGCCCAGAGCCCGGCCCAGAGCCCGGC
>NZ_CDWRCK010000004.1:16573-18531 GCF_977927595.1 Frankia sp. CcWB3 | reverse complement strand
GGTGGCCGTCCCGGCGCCCACGTCTGGCGGAACGGCCGACCCGCTCACGGAGCCGAGCCGGTCCGTCCAGATGGGTTGACGGGGCTGGGTTACTTAGGTTAGCTATACCTGACTTTATCGGGCAGGTAGCCGCTGCCCGCTGTCTTCGACCAGGCGGGCACGGGCTCCCGATCCCGCCGGCCCGACATCGGACGCCGGTGCCGGACGCCGGTGCGCCGGACGGTCGTCGGACGACGCGGGCACGAACCGGTCAGGACGGTGCTGGGTTGGACGGCGCGACGGGTAAGCGACTGCTCAGGACGCAGCTGTCGGCGCGGCGGGGGCAACTCGCCCTCGGCGGCGCGGCCACGGTGGTCCAGCAGACGGCGATGCTCGCCCTCCCCTGGTGCATTCAGCGCGCGCTCGACCAGGGCATCACCCCGCGATCGGTCCACGGCACGCTGACCTGGGCCGTCCCGACGGCGGTCGTCGCCGTGGTGTTCATGCTCGGCGGCGCTGGCGGCCTGTGGTGGTCGGGCCGGGCCGCGAACCGCGTCGCGCACGCGCTGCGGGCCGCGCTGGTCGAGCGGGTGGCCGCCTTCGACCGCCCCGCCATGGCCCGCTACGGGCACGGTGACCTGGCCACCCGGGTCACCCGCGACGTCGACCTGATCCGGCTGTGGGTGCAGAGCCTCGCCATCTGGGTCCGGATCGTCGTGACCATCGTGGTGGTCCTGCCCGCCTTCGCGTTGCTGGACTGGCCACTGCTGATCGTCGGGGTGGTGACGATCCCGCTGGCCGCGTTGGCCAACGCCTACTTCCCCGGCCGCTTCGACGCGGCGAACGAGAAGCTCTCCGAGGCGTTCGCCGCCCGTGCCGACGCGGTGGAGGACCTGCTCTCGGCCAGCGCCGCGGTGCGCGGCCTCGGCGGTGAGGCGGCTCTTGCCCGTCGCCACCACGACCGCAGCGCGGTCCTCACCGACCACACCATGACCGCCGCGCGCATCTCGGCGTCCTGGACCGCCGTCCCGCCGGCCGTCCCCCGGCTGGCGATCGCGGCCGGCCTGGCCATCGGGGGGACGGTGGCGCTGCGCGGCGGCCTCACCGTCGGCGGCCTGGTCGCCTTCACCTCCTGGATGACCACCCTGACGCTGGCGGTCACGGTCGCGGTCGACCTGCTCTCGGCCCGGGGCCAGGCCCGGGTCGCGGCCGGGCGCATCGCCGAGATCCTCGAGACCCCGGTCACTGACGACGACCCGGCCGACGCCGAGACCCCGCCGCCAGGCGGGGCCCTGCTCGCCGCCGGGCTGACCGCCCGGCGCGACGGCCGGCGGGTGCTCGGACCGGTCGACCTGCGCGTCGGTCCGGGCGAGTTCGTCACCGTGACCGGACCGACCGGCGGCGGCAAGACCACGCTCGCCCGCCTGCTCTGCCGGCTGGAGGACCCGGCGACCGGCTCGGTCAGCCTGGGCGGCGTCGACCTGCGGCGGGTCTCCCGCCTCGAGCTGGCCCGCCGGATCGGCCTGGTTCCCCAACGGCCCCTGATCCTGGCCGGCACGGTGGCGGACAACCTCCGGGTCGGCCGCGAGGTCGAGCTGGACGAGCTGCGGGCGGCCTGCGCGGTCGCCGCCGTCGACGACTTCGTGCTGAGCCTGCCCGACGGCTACGACACCGAGCTCGGAGAACGCGGGGCGACCGTCTCCGGCGGCCAGGCCCAGCGGCTGGCCCTGGCCCGCGGGCTGATCGGCCGGCCGGACGTGCTCATCCTCGACGACGTGACCGCGGCTGTCGACGCCGTGACCGAGGCGACGATCCTGCGGGGGCTGCGCGCGTGGTCGCCGCAGGCCGCCCTCGTGGTGATCTCCCACCGCCCCTCCGTCCTGGCCGCCGCCGACCGCGTGCTCCGGCTCGGGCCGGACGGCGTGCCGGCGGCGGGCGCCGGGCCGATCGGGGGCGCGCGGCAGGCGGCCGAGACCGCG
>NZ_CDWRCK010000004.1:4011-16484 GCF_977927595.1 Frankia sp. CcWB3 | reverse complement strand
CCGGCCGGCGATGCGGCCGGCGATGCGGCCGGCGATGCGAGCGGCGATGCGAGCGGCGAGGAGATCGTCCGGGTGGGAGGCGGGGATGGCTGAGGTCCGTGTGCTGGCCGAGGAGGCGCCCACCGCAGGCGTCTTCCGGCGCTTCTGGCCCTACCTGCGCCCGCACCGGGCGATCCTGGCCGTCGCGCTGCTGGCCAGCGTGGCCAGCACGGCGGCGGTGGTCGGCATCGCCCCGGCGATCGGCTGGGGGGTCGACGCGGTGACCGCCGGCGATCAGGGCCGCCTGTGGTGGGCGGTGGCACTGATGGTCGGGCTCGTCCTGGCCCGGATGCTCCTGCTGCGCTGGTCGGAGATCCTGCTCTCGTCGGCCGGGGAGCGGGCGATCCGCGGGCTGCGCGATCTCGTCGTCGAACGCCTCGCCCGCGCGCCCTTGCGGTTCATCGAGGCCCACCGCACCGGCGACCTGCTGCGCCGGTCGACCGGCGAGATCGCCGACCTGACCCTGTTCCTGCGTGACCAGCTGCCCAACCTGCTCGGGGTCGCCCTCACCGTTGCTCTGACCACGGTGTTGCTGCTGATCTACTCATGGCTGCTCGCGCTGCTGCTCGTCGCGCTGTTCGTGCCGATGGCGGTCGCCGTGATGGTCTGGTTCAACCGGGCCGCGCCCGAGACGTTCGGCCGGCAGGCCGCGGCGGACGCCATGATGACCGCGACTTTCACCGAGTCGCTCAACGCGCACGAGGCGCTGGTCGCGCCCGGGCGGCCCGAGGAGTGGGTGCGGCGCTTCCGGGCGGACAACGACGAGCTGCTGGTCGGGGCCGACCGGACCATCGCCGTCCAGAACCGCCTGGAGCTGTTCGGGATGATCGAGGGCCTGGCCACAGCCGCGCTGCTGCTGCTGAGCGTCTGGCTGGTCCGGGCGGGGCACCTGAGCGTCGGCACGGTCGTCGTGTTCGTGATCGCGACCCGCAACCTGTTCGAGAGCATGCTCACCCTGTCCGGGCTGGCCGGCCAGGCCCAGCTGGCCCGGGTGGGCCTGGCCCGCCTGACGGACCTGCTCGAGGCGCTGCCGCCGGCCGAGCCGGCCGCCCTCGCCGTCCCGTCGGCGCGGGCCGCGTCGCCGGCGCGGTACGACCTGCCAGTTCAGGGCGACCTGGTCGCAGACGGCCTCCGCTTCGGCTACGCCGACGGTAAGGACGTGCTGCGCGACGTCTCGGTCACTTTCCCGGCCGGCGACCGGGCCGGCATGGTCGGCGTCACCGGGTCCGGCAAGACGACGCTGGCCAAGCTGCTCACCGGGCTCTACGAACCGGACGCGGGGACGGTGCGCTACGGAGGGGTCGACCTGCGGTTCGCCCCGCCGGAGCAGGTCCGGGCGCGCATAGTCCTCATCCCGCAGCAGGTGCACATCATCACCGGCACCCTGGCCGAGAACCTGGCGCTCACGCCGGGCGCGCCGGACCGGGCGGCGATGGAGCGGGCGGTCGACCTGCTCGGCTTGGCCGAGTGGGTCGACCGGCGACCGGGCGGGCTGGACGCCGGGCTGGGCGCCCGGGGGGAACGGCTGTCCGCCGGCGAGCGGCAGATCGTCGGGCTGCTGCGGGCCGCGCTGGTCGACCCACCGGTGCTGCTGCTCGACGAGGCGACCGCCGACCTCGACCCCGATGTCGCGCGCCGCCTGGAGACCGCCGTCGAGCGGTTCCGCGCGGGTCGCACATTGATCGTTATCGCGCATCGGCCGACCACCATCGAACGCCTGCCGCGGATCGTCCGCGTCGAGGCCGGCCGCCTGAACTGATCCTGCCGCCGGATGCCGGAAAAATGAGGGAATTTCGGCGGCTGACGGGGGTAGACAAACGTGGCTGTCTTAGGTAAGCCTAACTTAAAGTAAAGAGCACCTAAGTCGCGGACTGAGATCCAAGGAGACGGCACCTCATGTCGACCAACCCGTTCGATGACGAAAAGGGCAGCTTCTATGTCCTGGTCAATGTCGAGGGCCAGCACTCGCTGTGGCCGACATTCGCGCCTGTGCCGGCCGGGTGGACGACGGTGCACGGAGCCGCGAGCAGGTCGTCCTGCCTGGAGTACGTCGAGGCCAACTGGACGGATCTGCGCCCGGCCAGCCTGATTGCCCGGATGGGCGCCGACCGCCCGACCGCCGGCCGCCGGGAGACGGATGCCCCGGCTACGCAGGGCAGCGGCGACGGCGTCGGCGCCGGCGCGTCCCGATGACGGCGCCGGTGGTCTACCGCGAACGGACGGTGCCGCTCGCCGGTGATCTGCTGGCGGCGGCGGCGCGGTTCGCCCGCCATACCGCGGCGCCGGTCACCGTCTACGAGCGGGACGGCGAGTGGCACTGCGGTTCGGGCGCTCTGGCCGAGGCCGTCGTGTACTGGGACGAGATCCGCTACCGCGCGGGCGGGGACTGGCGGGTCGAGTTAGTCGACGGCGCTCCGCTGCGCACCCTGGCCCGCGTCCTGGCGGCGCTCCCGGTCGCCGGCTGGCGGGCGTGCGGCTGGGCCGGCTTCGAGCTCGGTCCCCGGGCGCTCGGGCTGCCCGGGCCGGTCATCCCCGACCCGCTCATCCACCTGGTCATCCCGGCCCGCGAGGCGCGGCTGTCGGCGACCGGCGCGCTGCTGCGCGCGGCCGAGGAGGCTGATCTGGACGCACTCGCCGAGACCCTCGGCGGTGCGGCCGCCGACGAGCCGGGCGAACCCCGGCCGCTGGCCAATCTCGACCACGACGCCGACGACTACCGGCGGATGGTCGCGCGGGCCGTCGAGGACATCCAGGCCGGCCGGCTGCGCAAGGTGATCCTCTCTCGGGTCGTCCCCGTCGACGGCGAGATCGACCTGGTCGCGACCTACGAGCGGGGGCGGCGCGGCAACACGCCGGCCCGTTCCTTCCTGCTCGATCTGGACGGCCTGCGCGCGATCGGGTTCAGCCCGGAGACCGTGGTCGAGGTCGACGCCGACGGCCGGGTCTCCACCCAACCGCTGGCCGGCACGGCCGCGTTCGACGGCGGGGACGGAGACCGGGCCCGGCGGGAGGCGCTGCTACGCGACCCGAAGGAGATCTACGAGCACGCCGTGTCCGTCCAGGCGGCCCAGGACGAGCTCCGGCCGCTGTGCGCGCCGGGCACGCTGGTCGTGGACGAGTTCATGACCGTCCTCGAGCGGGGCAGCGTGCAGCACCTGGCCTCGCGGGTCAGCGGCCGACTCGCCGCCGGCCGGGACTGTTGGGACGCGCTGGCCGCCGTCTTCCCGTCCATCACGGCGACCGGCGCGCCGAAGGACGCCGCCTGCGCGGCGATCCGGCGCTACGAGCCGTCGCCGCGCGGCCTCTATAGCGGCGCCGTGATCAGCGCGACCTCGGACGGCGCCCTCGACGCCGCCCTCGTCCTGCGGACGGCGTTCCAGCACGACGGCCGGACCTGGCTGCGGGCCGGGGCCGGCGTCCTCGGGGCGTCGCGCCCGGAACGGGAGCTGGAGGAGACGCGCGAGAAGCTACGCAGCGTCAGCCGCTTCCTCGTGCCGGCCCAGCCGGCCCGCCCGGTCCCGGCGGCGGTCGATGATCTGGAAGCGCTCGGCGATCTCGAAAGGCTCCGGCGCACCGTCGCCGAGCTGCTCGGGGAGGATCCGGCCGAGCTCGGGGACGACGACAACCTCTTCGAGCGGGGCCTCGAGTCGATCGCGCTGATCCGGGCGATCGGGGGCTGGCGGCGGGCCGGCATCAAGGTCAACTTCGCGGAGCTGGCCGAGACCCCGACCCTGGACGGCTGGTTCAAGCTGCTGGCCGGAAGGCAGCCCGCCGTCATGCTCCAGCCCGGGAGCCCCGCCGTCATGCTCCAGCCCGGGAGCGAGGAACCCGCGAGCGAGCCGGCCCCGCCCGCACCGGTGGCCGTCGCGCCGGCCGAGGCTGACGGCGCCGAGTTCCCGTTGGCGCTCATGCAGCACGCCTACTGGATCGGGCGCGGCGACGGGCAGCCCTACGGCGGCGTCGCCGCGCACCTCTACACCGAGTTCGATGGGAACGCCCTCGATCCGGCCCGGCTGGCCGCCGCGATCGAGCGGCTCATCGAGCGGCACGAGGCGCTGCGGACCCGGATCACCGACAACGGCGGCCAGGTCGTCGAACCGGCGCCCGGCTGGCGCGGCCTGATCGTCCACGACCTGCGCGACCTGGACGAGGACGCCGCCGCCACCCGGCTGGCCGCCGTCCGCGACCAGTTATCCCACCAGATGCTCGACATCGAACGGGGGGAGGTCTTCTCGACCGCGCTGAGCCTGCGGCCCGACGGCACGACCCGCTTCCACCTCGACGTCGACATGGTCGCCGCCGACGCGGTCAGCTACCGCGTGCTGCTGGCCGACCTGGCCGAGGAGTACGGGTGCCCGGACGAGGTCGCGCCCGCGCCGGCTTACAGCTACCGCCGCTACCGGGCGGAACGCGACGCTCTCCCGCGCGCGGCGGCCGAGCGGGCCCGGCGCGCCTGGCTCGACCGCCTGCCCGGCGTGCCCGGGGCGCCCCAGCTCCCGCTGGTACCGAGCCTCGGCGCCCCCGGCGAGCCCGGCGGACCGCCCCGGGTTTCCCGGCGTCACTTCCAGCTACCGCCACCCGCCCGCGAGGCCCTCGGCCGGGCGGCCCACCGGCACGGCATCACCCCGGCCATGGCCGTCGCGACCGCGTTCGCCGAAGTGCTCGGCGGCTGGAGCGCGCAGTCGCGCTTCCTCCTCAACGTCCCGCTGTTCGACCGCGAGCAGCTCCACCCCGACGTCAACCGGATCGTCGGCGACTTCACCAGCTCGGTTCTGCTGGAGATCGACCTGACCGACCGCATTCCGTTCGTCGAGCGGGCCCGCCGGATCCAGACCCGGCTGCACGCTGACGCTGCCCACGCCGACTACTCCGGCGTCGAGGCGCTCCGCGCCCTGGGCCGCCACCGGGGCGAACCGGTGCTCGCGCCGGTCGTGTTCACCAGCGCGCTCGGCCTCGGCGAGCTGTTCGATGCCTCGGTGCGCCGGGAGTTCGGCCAGCCGGTGTGGATCATTTCGCAGGGCCCGCAGGTCCTGCTTGACGCCCAGGTCACCGAGCTTGACGGGGGCCTGCTGGTCAACTGGGACGTCCGTGAGGACACGTTCGCTCCCGGCGTCGTCGACGCGATGTTCACCGCGTTCGAACGGCTCGTGCGGGGTCTGGCCGACCCCAGCCCGGCCGGCCCCGGCCCGGCGCCAGCCACGGACGGCACGGCCTGGGACCAGCCCGTCGACGGCCTCCTCGGCGAGTCCACCCGGACGGTGCGACGCCGGGTCAATGCGATCGAGGGACCGGCGTCCACCCGCCTGCTCCACGAGGAGTTCTTCGCGGCGGCGGCGCGGCGTCCGGACGCGCTCGCGCTGCTGTGGGACTCAGCGGCCGGCGGCGGCGAGTCGCCGGTGCGCCGGTCGCTGTCCTACGGCGAGCTGGCCGCCCGGGCGACGGCGGTGGCCGGCGCCCTCGCCGCCCGGGGCGTGCGGCCGGGGGACCTGGTCGGCGTCAGCTTGCCGAAGGGACCGGACCAGGTCATCGCCGTCCTCGGCGTGCTGGCGGCCGGGGCGGCCTACGTGCCGGTCGGGGTGGACCAGCTGCCGGCCCGGGTCGCGCGGATCGTCGCCACCGCCGGCTTCCGCACGGTCATCACCACGCCGTCCGCGGCGTCATCCGCAGCGCCTCCCGGGCCGGACTGGCCAGCCGGGGTGTCCCCGCTCACCCTCGACGACGCGCTCGCCGCCGGCCCGTCCGCCCCGCCCGGCACACTCACGTTGAGCGCGGCCGACGATCCCGTCCGCCTGGACGAACCGGCCTACGTTCTGTTCACCTCGGGCTCGACCGGTCAGCCGAAGGGAGTCGAGGTCGGCCACCGGGCCGCGATGAACACCATCGACGACCTGGTCGACCGGCTCGGCCTCGGCCCGGGCGACCGGACGCTGGCCGTCTCGGCCATCGACTTCGACCTGTCGGTCTTCGACATCTTCGCCCCGCTGTCATCCGGCGGCGCGGTGGTGATCGTGGACGAGGAGTCCCGCCGCGAGGCCGCCCGCTGGGCCGAGCTTATCGCGGACCACAGCGTCACGATCCTCAACTGCGTGCCGGCCGTGCTGGACCTGGTCCTGGCCACCGGGGTGCCGCTGGGCGCCAGCCTGCGCGCGGTGCTTCTGGGCGGTGACCGGGTCGGCGTCGACCTGCCCGGCCGGCTCGAGGCGGCCGTCCCCGGCTGCCGGTTCCTCGGGTTCGGCGGCACGACCGAGACCGCCATCCACTCCACCGTGTGCGAGGTCGTCGGGGGTGGGCCGGTGCCGCCCGAATGGCGCTCGGTGCCCTACGGCACCCCGCTGCGCAACGTCCGGCTGCGCGTGGTCGACGCCCTGGGCCGCGACTGCCCCGACCACGTCGCCGGCGAGCTGTGGATCGGCGGGGCCGGCGTCGCCCGCGGCTACCGGGGTGACCCGGAGCGCACGGCCGACCGGTTCGTCACCCACGGCGGCGAGCGCTGGTACCGCACCGGCGACCTCGCCCGCTACCTCCCGGACGGCACCGTCGAGTTCCTGGGCCGCCGCGACCACCAGATCAAGATCAGAGGCTTCCGGGTGGAGCTGGGGGAGATCGAGGCGGCGCTCGCCTCGCTGCCCGGCGTCCGGGCCGGGGTGGCCGTGCTGACCGGCGGCGCGGACGGGCGTCCGAGCGCGCTCGGGGCCGTCGTCGTTCCGGACGCGGGGGATGGCCCGGTTGACCCTGCCGACCCGGTTGACCCGGCGGCGGTCCGGGCCGGCCTGCGGGCCGTCCTGCCGCCGCACATGGTGCCCGACCGGGTCGTCGCGGTGGCCGAACTCCCGCTGAGCGCCAACGGGAAGATCGACCGTAAGGCGGTCGGCGCCATCCTCGAACGCGATCTCGACGGAACGCGGCCGGCCGCGGCCCCGCCAGGATCCGACCTGGAACGGGTAATCCTCTCGGTCTGGCGGGAGGCGCTGGGCCTCGACGAGTTCGGGGTCACCGAGGAGTTCTTCGCCCTCGGTGGCGACTCCGTGCTCGCCACCGCCGTGGTGGCCCGGCTGCGCGACGAGCTCGACACCGGCGACGTGTCGGTCCGAATGCTGTTCGGCGCGCCGACGGTCGCCGCGCTCGCGCGGGACCTGCGCGCGGCCGAGCCCACGCCCGGGCGGCTCGACCGCGTCGCGGCGATCGCCTGGGAGATCGCCGGCCTCTCCGACGACGAGATCGAGGAGCGGCTGCTCGGCCCGGCCGATCCCTCCGGCGCGACCGCCGCCGCCGGGACCGAACGGTGAGCGCCCCGCCGGTCACCGGTCCGCCAGTCGAGCCGGGCGCGGCGGACGGCTGGGTCCGCTGGCCGGACGAGTTCGCCCGCCGCTACGTGGACGAGGGCTACTGGCGGGGCGCCCCGCTCGGCGATCGTCTCCGGGCCTGGGCCTGCCGGTCCGGCTCGGCCACCGCCGTCGTGGCCGGTCCGCCGGCCCGGCCGGTCCGGCTCTCCTACGCCGACCTCGACCTGGCCGCCGATGACCTGGCCGCCGGCCTCGCCCGGCTCGGCCTCGCCCCCGGCGACCGCGTCCTGGTCCAGTTGCCCAACCGCGCCGAGTTCGTGACGCTGCTGTTCGCGCTGCTCCGGCTGGGCTCGATCCCGGTGCTCGTGCTGCCCGCGCACCGCCGGGTCGAGATCGAGCACCTGGCCCGGCTGTCCGGCGCCGTGGCCTACGCCATCCCGGACACGCACGAGGGTTTCGATCATCGGGCGCTGGCCCAGGAGATCGTCGCCACGGTCCCGTCGGTGGGTCATGTGCTGGTGGCCGGTGAGGCCGGTCCGTTCACCGGCCTCGACGCCGTAGCGGCGGCCGGGGCCGCCGCTCGGGCCGGCGGGCAGGCCGCGCCACCACCGGTGCCCGAGCCGGCCGGCGTCGCGGTGCTGCTCATCTCGGGCGGCACGACCGGCAAGCCCAAGCTTATCCCGCGCACCCACTGGGACTACGCGTACAACGCGGAGGCCAGCGCCCGGCTGTGCGGGCTGACCAGCGACGACGTCTACATGGTCGCGCTGCCCGCCGCGCACAACTTCCCGCTGGCCTGCCCGGGCATCCTGGGAGCGCTCGGCGTCGGCGCGACGGTGGTCCTGGCGCCATCCCCCAGCCCCGAGATCGTCTTCGAGCTCATCGCCCGGGAACGGGTCACGGTGACCGCCCTCGTCCCGGCCCTGGCCCGGATCTGGGTCGACGCCGCCGGATGGGAGGGGCCGGACACCGCCAGCCTGCGCCTGCTCCAGGTCGGGGGCGCCCGCCTGGACGCCGAGCTGGCCCGGCGCATCCCGACGGTCCTCGGCCCGCGCGTTCAGCAGGTCTTCGGCATGGCCGAGGGGCTGCTGAACTACACCCGCCCGGACGAGGACGACGAGCTCGCCTTCACCACCCAGGGCCGCCCGCTCGCGCCCGCCGATGAGATCCGGATCGTCGACCGCGACGGCGCCGACGTGGCGCCCGGCGAGATCGGCGAGCTGTGGACCCGCGGCCCCTACACCGTGCGCGGCTACTACCGGGCCGTCGAGCACAACGCGACCGCGTTCAGCCCCGACGGCTTCTACCGCACCGGCGACCTCGTCCGGCTGACGGCCAGCGGCAACCTGGTCGTCGAGGGACGGCTCAAGGACGTCATCAACCGGGGCGGCGAGAACGTCTCCGCCACCGAGCTCGAGGAGCACCTGCTCGCCCACCCGTCGATCGCCCAGGCCGCCGTCATCGCAGCGGCGGACGAGCAGGCCGGCGAGAGCGTCCGCGCGGTGGTCGTCCCGAGGCCCGGGGCGACGCTGACCCTCAAGGCGGTCAAGGCGTACCTGCGCGAGCGCGGGCTGGCCCGCTTCATGCTCCCCGACCTGCTCACGATCGTCGACACGTTACCGCTCACCCCCGTCGGAAAGATTGACAAGCGGGAGCTGCGCCGCCGTCTCGGTTAGCGCCGCCGGGCGACGGCGCGGGCGCGGGCCCTCAGCCACGCCCGCCTCCCCTAGGCCGTATCGGAAGCCGCACCGCTGGAAGCCGCACCACTGGAAGGACGTGCATCGTGGCGAGTCCCGACTCCGCGCAGCGCAAACGCGAGCTGCTCCGCCGCCGGCTGGCGGCCGAGCGACTGACGCGCGAGCCAGCCAGCGGCGCCGGCCCCCGGCCGCGACGGGAGCCCGGCCGGGGCTACCCGGCCAGCCCGGGACAGCGCCGGATGTGGTTCCTGTCGCGGCTCGACCCGGGCAGCGCCGCCTACACGATCTCAGCCGGGTTCGAGCTGACCGGCCCGCTCGACGTCGATGCGCTGCGCCGGGCGCTGCTCTCCGTCGCCCGCCGGCACGAGATCCTCCGCACGACCTACCGGGTCACCCCGGACGGGCAGCTCGAGCAGGTGCTCCGGGACGACATCGAACCGGCGTGGCTCAGCGTGGACCTGACGACCGTGCCCGCCGAGGAGCGGGAGGAGCGCGCACGGGAGATCGCGCTGCGCGCGGCCCGGCGCCCGTTCGACCTCACCGCCGAATCGCCGCTGCGGGTCACCGTGCTGCGCCACGGCCCGCTCCGGCACCTGCTCGCGGTGGCCGCCCACCACATCGCCTGGGACGACGTGTCCTGGGACGTCTTCTTCGGTGACCTGCTGGCCGCCTACGACCGCCGGGACGGCGACGGCCCGCCCGCCACCGTCTCGTTCATCGACGCGGCCGGGCCGGCAGCCGAGACGGCTGCCCGCCCGGCCGGGCGGGCCTACTGGCGGGAACGGCTGCTCCCGCTGGCCGATCCGGTACGCCTGCCCGAGCCGAGCCCAGATGACCCGCAGCCGGGCCAGCCGCAGCCGGCCGACCCGCCGGCCGGCCGTCGGCGCGACGCGGGCCGGCAGGTCGTCCATCACGCCCCGGCCGAGCTGGCCGGCCAGGTGCGGGCGTTCGCCGCCCGGCACGGCGCGACGCCGTTCGTGGTGCTGCTCGCCGCCTACGCGGCCCTGATCCACCGGGCCACCGGCGCCACCGACATCACCGTCGGCTCGCCCGTCGTCAACCGGGACGGCGCCGGGACCGACGGCGTCATCGGTTACTTCGGCAACACCATCTGCCTCCGGCTCACCGTCGGCCCGGCCGACACGTTCACCGAGCTGGTCGCCCGGACCCGCGAGGTGTGCCGGGGCGCCCTCGCGCACGCCGACGTCGACCTGGCCGACGTCGCGCGCGAACTCAACCCGGACCGCTCCGACGGCGTGTCCAGCCTGTTCAGCACGATGTTCGCCGTCCGCTCGCCGGCCGCTGCCGCCCTCCACCGCACTGACCAGGACGGCCGGGACCTGCGCGGCGAGCGCCGCCCGCTGCCCAACGGCACCGCCCAGTTCCCGCTGATGGTGGTGGCCGAGTTCGGCGGGGACGGCGGCTTTGGCCCGCTCGAGTTGGAGACGACCTACCAGCCGGGCTCGGTGTCGGCGGCGTTCGCCGGCTCGGTGGGCCCGCGGCTGGAGCGGCTGCTGGCCCGGGCGCTGGCCGAGCCCGGCACGGCGATCGGCCCGATCGACCTGCTCGGCTCGGCCGAGCGTGACCGGGTGCTGGTCGACTGGAACGACACCGCCGGGCCCAGCCCGACCGAGCCGTGGGTGGCGCTGTTCGCCGCTCGGGCCGCGGCCAGCCCCGACCGGACGGCGCTGGTCACCGCCGAGCGGACCCTGACCTACGGTGAGCTCGCGGCGGCGGCCGACGCCTTCGGGCGCCGGCTGGCCAGGCGCGGCGCCCGGCCCGGTTCCATTGTCGGGATCGCGCTGCCCCGCTCGGTCGACCTGGTCGTCGCGCTCGCCGGCGCCGCCCGGGCCGGCGCCGCCTACCTCCCGATCGACCCCGACTACCCGGCGGACCGGATCGCGTTCATGATCGAGGACGCGGCCCCGTCGGTGCTGGTCACCACGGGATCGCTCGCCGCGCGGCTGCGGGTCGCGCCCGGGACGCGGCTCGTCCTGATCGACGAGGCCGAGCCCGAGGCCGAGCCCGAGCCCGAGCCCGAGGCCGGCGCCGCGGCGGTGCCGGCCGCTGGATCGTGGCCGCCCGCCGTCGACGCGGACAGCCCGGTCTACGTGATCTACACGTCGGGTTCGACCGGCCGGCCGAAGGGCGTCCTGGTCGGCCACCGGTCCCTGGCGAACTTCCTGTCGTCGTTCGCCGAGACCGTGGGTATCGGGTCAGCCGACCGGGTCCTGGCCGCGACCACGCTGGGCTTCGACCCGAGCACGGTCGAACTGCTCGCCCCGCTGACCGTCGGCGCCTCGATCCATCTCGTCGAGGGCGGGGCGGCCCGCGACCCCTCGGAGCTGGCCCGGCTGCTGACCGCGGGCGCGGTGACGCTGGCCCAGGCGACCCCATCGCGCTGGCGATCCATCCTTGACGCGGCTGCTGGGCCCTACCCGCGGGTGCGGGTCCTGTGCGGCGGCGAACCGCTGCCGGCCGACCTCGCCCGCGAGCTCACCGCCCGCGCGGAGAGCCTGACCAATCTGTACGGGCCGACCGAGACGACGGTCTGGGCGACGACCGGCCCGGTGCGAAGCGCCGACCGTGGGCGGCCGACGGTCGGCCGCCCACTGCGCAACACCCGGGCCTACGTGCTGGACGGCGCTCTCATGCCGGTACCGCCGGGCGTCGTCGGCGAGCTGTACCTTGCCGGCGTGGGCGTCGCCCACGGCTACCTGGCTCGGCCGGCGCTGGGTGCGTCCCGTTACGTCGCCAGCCCGTTCGGGACCGGCGAGCGGATGTACCGGACCGGCGACCTCGCCCGGTGGACGGCTAGCGGCGAGCTGGTCCTGGCCGGCCGCTCGGACGATCAGGTCAAGGTCCGCGGCTTCCGGGTCGAGCCGGGTGAGATCGAGGCGGTGCTCGACCGCCACCCGGCGGTCGCCCGCTGCGCCGTGGTCGTCCGCGAGGACGGGCCGGCCGGCCGGGCGCTGGTCGCCTACGTCATCCCAGCCGGGGCGGCAGCGGACGAAGCCGGCAGCGGGGCGCTCGCGGCGGCGCTGCGCGCCCACGTGGCGGCGGCGCTGCCCGACTACATGGTGCCGGCGGCCTTCGTAGCGATGCCCGCGCTGCCCACCACCCCCGGCGGGAAGCTGGATCGCCGCGCGCTGCCCGCGCCCGATTTCCGGGCGGCGGCCCGGTCCGGCCGGGCTCTGCCTGCTCGGGCTCCGGCCACCCGGACCGAGGCGGTCCTGCGGGACGTCTTCGCGGCCGTGCTCGGCCAGCCCGACGTCGGCGTCGACGACTCGTTCTTCCAGCGGGGCGGCGACAGCATCCTGGCTTTCGCCGTGGTCACCCGGGCGGCTGCCGCCGGCGTGACGGTCGAGCTGGCCGACGTGTTCGCCGCGCCGACCGTCGCCGGCCTGGCCGCAGCGGCGGACGCCTCGGCCCCCGCGAACCAGGCGCTTTCAGA
>NZ_CDWRCK010000004.1:0-3344 GCF_977927595.1 Frankia sp. CcWB3 | reverse complement strand
CGCCTTCAGAGCAGGCGCCTGTGGGCTTGGCGCCCGTGGGCTTGGCCCCGGTCGACCCGGCGGACCTGGCCCGCTGGCGGGAGCGGCTGCCCGGCCTGACCGAGGTCTGGCCGCTGTCGCCGTCGCAGGCGGGGATGCTGTTCCACCGCCTCGTCGACGGGGACGGCACGCCGGACGTCTACGTCATCCAGTTCGTCCTCGACCTGCGCGGCGACGCCGACGACCTCGACCCTGAACGCCTGCGCGCGGCGTCGCGGGAGCTCGTCGCCCGGCACGACCTCCTGCGCGCCGCCATCCTGGCCGACGGCGCCGCCCCGGCCCAGGCCATCCTGGACCGGGCCGAACCGGAGTGGACGATCGTCGACCTCTCCAGCTGGCCGGCCGCCGAGCGGTTGGCCGAGGCCGAGCGGCTGGTCGTGGCCGACCGGGCGGCGCGCTTCGATCTGACCACGCCGCCGCTCATCCGGTTCCTGTGGGTCCGCACCGGAGCGGACAGCGCCCGGCTGGCGGTCTGCGCCCACCACGTCATCCTGGACGGCTGGTCGCTGCCGCTGGTGCTGCGGGAACTGTTCACGCTGGCCGCCGATGCCGATGCCGATGCCGATGCCGATGCCGCCCCGCCGCCCCGGCCGCCCGCCGTCCGCTCGTACTCGGACTACCTGCGCTGGCTGCGGGCCCAGGATCGGGACGCCGCCCGCGCGGCCTGGCGGACCGAGCTGGCCGGCCTCGAGGGGCCGACCCTACTGGCCGCCGGCGGCGGCCACCGCGCCACGCCGGCGAGCGAGACGCCCCCGAGCCCGGCCGCCGTCGACCGCGAGGCCAGCCCCGAGCTGGCCGCCCGCCTGGCCACGCTCGGGCGCGAGCGGGGACTGACGCTGAGTACCGTCCTGCGGGCGGCCCACGCGGTCCTGCTGGCCCGGGCAGCCGGCCGCGACGACGTCGTGTTCGGGGCGGCGACCGCCGGCCGGCCGGCGGCGCTGACCGGGGTCGAGGCCATGATCGGCCTGTTCGTCACCACCATCCCGGTTCGGGCCACCGTGACCGCCGGGGGGACGTTCGCCGCGCTGATGGCCGAGCTCCAGGCGGCCCAGGGCCGGCTGTTCGCCCACGAGCACCTCGGCCTGGCCGACATCCAGGCGCTGGCCGGCCAGGGGGATGCCTTCGACACCCTGCTCGTCCTGGAGTCCTACCCGTTCGCGGCGGCCACGCTGATCCCGCCGGGCGGCCCAAGGCTGGCCGCCGTCGACGGCCACGACGCCACCCACTACGCGCTGACCATCCGGGTGATCCCCGGCGACCGGTTGCGGCTCACCTTTGGCTACCAGCGCGGCGTCCTCGACGACGCGACCGTCGCCGGCCTGGCCGACCGGATGCTCGCGCTGCTCGAGGAGATCGCCACCGATCCCGACCGGCCGATCGGCGCCGTCGCCGCCCTGCCCACGGCCGAGCGGAGCCGGGCCGCCCTCCTCCCGCCGCCGCCGGCACCTGGGTGGGGCGCCGGCGCCACCCTGCCCGAGCTGTTCGAGGCCCAGGCCCACCGGACCCCGGACGCGGTCGCGCTGCGCTGGCGCGACGCCGAGCTCACCTACGCCGAGCTGGACGCGCGGGCCAACCGGCTCGCCCGCCTGCTCGCGGGGCGGGGCGTCGGCCCGGAGTCGGTCGTGGCGGTCGCGCTGCCCAGGTCGGCCGACCTGGTCGTGACGTTGCTGGCCGTCCTCAAGGCCGGCGGCGCGTACCTGCCGGTCGATCCGGCCTACCCGGCCGACCGGATCGCGTTCATGCTGCGCGACGCCGCGCCGGTCTGCGCGGTGACCACCATCGAGACCCGCGCGGCGCTGCCGGCCCGGGCGAGCGTGCCCCTGATCGCGCTGGACGACCCGCTGGTCGGGGCGGCGCTGGCCGAAGCGCCGGCCACCCCGCCGGACGGGGCGGGGCGGGCGCGCCCGGACAACCTCGCCTACGTCATCTACACCTCCGGCTCAACCGGCCGCCCGAAGGGCGCGCTGATCCCGCACCGCAACGTGGTGCGCCTGTTCGCCGACACCCGGGATCTCTTCCGCTTCGACGCCTCCGACGTCTGGACGCTGTTCCACTCGGTGTCGTTCGACTTCTCGGTGTGGGAGCTGTGGGGGCCGCTGCTGCACGGCGGCCGGCTCGTCGTGGTCGACCACGACGTCTCCCGCTCGCCCGAGCAGTTCCTCGACCTGCTGCGGCGGGAGTCCGTCACCGTCCTCAACCAGACGCCGTCGGCCTTCGGCGCGCTGCGGGCGGCCGAGCAGGAGGCCGGACGGTCTGACCTCAGCCTCCGTCTGGTGATCTTCGGTGGCGAGGCGCTCGAGCTCGGCCGACTGGCCCCCTGGTACGAGCGCCACCCGGACGGCGCACCGACTTTGGTCAACATGTACGGGATCACCGAGACCACGGTGCACGTCACGTACCTGCCGCTGGACCGGGCCGGCGCGGCCGATGCCGCCGCCGACCGCCGGAGCGTGATCGGCGAGCCGCTGCGCGGCCTGCGCGCACGGCTCCTCGACCGCCACCTCGCCCCGGTCCCGCCGGGTGTCCCGGGGGAGATCTACGTCAGCGGCGCCCAGCTCGCGCGGGGCTACCTGGGCCGCTCCGGCCTGACCGCCACCCGGTTCGTGGCCGACCCCTACGGCGAAGACGGCGACCGGATGTACCGCACCGGCGACCTGGCCCGGCTGGGCCCGGACGGCTCGCTGGAGTATCTGGGCCGGGCCGACGACCAGGTCAAGATCCGCGGTTTCCGGATCGAGCCGGGCGAGATCGAGGCGGTCCTGGCCGCCGATCCGGCGGTGGAGCGGGCCGTGGTCGTCGCCGGGGAGGACGGCGCCGGCCGGCGCCGGCTGGTCGCCTACGTCGTCCCCCGGGCGGGCGGGCGCGTCGACGGGCCGGCGCTGCGGCACCGGGCCGCCGCCGCGCTGCCCGACTTCATGGTCCCGGCCGCGGTCGTCGCGTTGGACGCGCTGCCGCTGACCGGCAACGGGAAGCTCGACCGAGCCGCCCTGCCGGCTCCCGGCCTGACCACCGCGACTTCGGGACGGTCGGGCGCCACCGACCTGGAGCGGACGCTGTGCGCGGTGTTCGCCGCCGTGCTCAGCGCCGACCGGGTCGGCGCTGACGACGACTTCCTCGCCCTCGGCGGCGACAGCATCATCGCGATCCAGCTGGCCAACCGGGCCCGCCGCGAAGGCGTCGGGCTCACCCCGCGCGAGGTCTTCGTCCAACGGACGCCGGCCGCGCTGGCGGCGCTCGTCGCCGGCCGCGCCACGGCCGAGACCGTCGAGACCCGCGAGACCATCGAGACCCCGCCCGCCCCAGTC
>NZ_CDWRCK010000003.1:15063-40388 GCF_977927595.1 Frankia sp. CcWB3 | reverse complement strand
CTCCAGCGCCCGGCCGCTCGTGACGGTGGGACTACCCGTCTTCAACGGGGAGAACTTCCTGGCCCGGGCGCTGGAGTCGATCGTCGTGCAGGACTACCCGAACCTTCAGATCGTCGTCGCCGACAACGGCAGTACCGACCGAACCGAGCAGATCTGCCGGGAATTCGTCCGCCGGGATCCGCGGATCGAGTACCACCGGAGTCCGGTGAACCGCGGCGCGGCCTGGAACTACAACCGGATCGTCCACCTCGCCGAGGGAACCTACTTCAAGTGGGCCGCCCACGACGACCTCTGCGCCCCCGCGTTCGTCAGCCGGTGCGTCGCGGCCCTGACCGCCGCGTCGCCCACTGCCGTCCTGGCCTACCCCAAAACGGCGCTCATCGACCTGAACGATACGGTGACCGGTGGCTTCGAGGATGGGATGAACCTGTGTGAGCCGACGCCGCACGAGCGTCTGCGACACTTCCTGTCGACCCGCACCGAATACCATCCGGTATTCGGTGTCATACGGGCAGAAGCGATCCTGAAGACGGATCTTATCGGAAAATACGTCGGTTCCGACGTGGTTCTCCTGGCGCAACTCGCCCTGGGTGGACAGTTTGTCGAGGTGCCCGAACGCCTGTTTCTCAGGCGTTTCCACGAGAACACTTCGATGAATGCCAACCCGGGTGCTGAGGAACGCGCTCTGTGGTTTGACCAGCACCGGCAGGCACCGTCGCTGCCGATGGTGGAGAAGACCGTCCGGATGATTCATGTGATCCTGTCCCACGACCGGCTCGACCGGGTCGAGCGGGCTCGCTGCCTGGCGGTTCTGGGGCGGCAGTGGGCATTGCCCCATGCTCGGCACATGGGCGGCGAGGTACGCATGACATTCGGGACCCGAATCGGGACCCGACTCGCCGCGAAGTCCCCATCCCACCGGTCCGGGTAGCGCGACGACACGCGGGTCGGCCTGCATATCGGCGCGGCGCAGGGCGACTACATTGAATCGATCCAGGCTGATGATGGGATCGGTTCAGGCGTATGAATCCTTGGAGCCCCGAATGACAGAACCTTCTGGTCATGGTGCGGACCAGGCCTCGCCGTCGGCGTCGTCGGCTTACCGGGGGAGTCCGACATGGACATCGTGACGATCTCCAGAACGGCGTTCCGCCGATGGTATGTCATGCTTCCGATCCTGCTCGCCACGGCGGCCGCAATCGGGATCACGATGTCTGTCGCCAAGCCTGTCTACCAGTCGAAGGCCATGGTCCTCGTGGTCGGCCCGTCGGTGGAGCAGAAGCTCGCCACATCCTCCTCCGGTTCCGGGTTTATCCTGCAGCCCGTCAACCCGCTCTCCTACTTTGGCGATTCACTCAAGTTGCTGGCTCTCACGGAGTCGAAGATCATGGACTCTCGGCAGGTGCGGGAGGAGATCCGTTCGGCTGGATTCCATGGTGACTACGAGATCTCGGTGCAACCGGAGACGGTATTCCTCGATGTAACGGCCACGGCCGCCGATCCCACCGAGGCCACTCGCACCCTGGATCAGGTGGTACGTGTGATCACCGCGAAGTCGAACGATCTGCAGTCTGCTGTGCCGCCGGACCAGCGTTACCGGATAGCGCCGCTGTCCGAGCCGCCGCTGACGAGCGTGCAGCCCGCCCGTAGCCTCAAGCTGCTTGGCACCGTCGCGTTCCTCGGCGTGGCAGCGGCGCTGGGGCTGGCGCTTGCCGTCGACGCCGAGGCCGGGCGCCGGGCCCGGTCACGGGGAGGGGCGGAGCATTACGGTCCCGCCCGGGCGGGCGCCAGCCGTGGCCGTGGCCGGGGTCGGCGCGGACGGCACGCACTCCCCGAAGATCCCATGGCGGGCACTCGACGGGTCGCCTGGCGGTTCGAGGCGAACCGGTGAGAGGTGAACCGGTGACCAGCGGGCTGGTGGCCGGATGACCGCCGGCTCTCTCACCGGCCCGGCGGCGCCGGGGGCCGGGCCGTTCGGTGCCGGCCAGGCACCTGGCGCCGCCGGGCCGGTGCTCGCCGCGGTCGCGTTCGGATCCGCCGCCGTAGCGGCGGCGATGGTGCTCGGGCCGGTCGGGCCGGCCGTGGTGCTGGCCGTCCCGGCCGTGGCGGTGCCCCTGCTGGCGAGTCGGCGGGACGCGGTGACGCTGCTGACGTTGATGGTCTTCGTTCTCTTCGCCGTGCCGGCGACCTACCGGCTCCCGCCGTTGGGGAAGCTGACCGTGCCCGTCGGCCTTTGCTGTCTTGCCGGCTGGCTGGTTCACCAGGCCGCACGACGCGCCCGGTTCGACCCGGTGTTCCAGCCGGTGCGGGCCGCGACGCTGGTACTCGTATGGGTTCTCACGCTCAGTTTCGCGATGATGTTCACCCGCGTGGTGGAAGCGACAGAGGTCAGCTCCGCTCATCGCAGTCTCGTGACGGTCGTGGCGCAGGCCGGGGTGACGCTGTTGGCCGCCGATGCGATCCGGTGCCGGACCCGGCTGGACAGCCTGCTGCGCCGGGTGGTGCTGGGCGCCACCTTCATGGCCACCATCGGCGGGATCGAGTTTCTGACCGGTCGTAACTACAGCGCCGTCCTGGTCCCCCCGGGAATGTCGCTCAGACCGGACGTCGATCGCGTCGACGTCCGGTCTGGCTTCGAGCGGGTCGCCGCGACGGCCGTGCATCCGATCGAGTTCGGGGTTGTCCTGGCCGTGGTGTTGCCGTTGGCCCTGTACTACGCCGTCGCCGCCCGCGGGTGGGCGCGGGTCGGTGCCTGGGCCCAGGTCGCCGTCATCGGGGCCGTCCTGCCGATGAGCGTCTCGCGAAGCACCGCCGTGAGCGCCGCCGTGGCGATCCTGACCCTGACGGCGGTCTGGCCGGTCCGCCGCCGCCTCAACGGCCTGCTGGCGCTGGCCGGGTCCGTCCTCGTCCTGCACACGCTGTTTCCCGGTCTGCTCGAGGCGACCGTCTCGCTGTTCCTGCGGGCCGGCGCGGACCCCAGCGTGACCGGCCGCACCGAGGACTACGCCCAGGCCTGGAAGTTGTTCACGCAAAGGCCGCTCCTCGGCCGTGGACTGGGCACATTCACCCCCCACCAGTACTTCTACCTTGACAATCAGCTACTCGGCTCGGTGCTGGAGACCGGAGTCGTCGGGACAACCGTGCTGCTGGTCTGGGTCGCCGTCGGTCTCTTGGTGGCCCGTGGGGCGCGGCGTCGGGCCCGGGAACAGCATGACCGGGAACTCGGCCAGGCGTTGATGGCCTCGATCCTGGCCGGGGTCGTCAGCTTCCTCACCTTCGACGCCCTGAGCTTCGCGATGCTTGCCGGCCTGCTGTTCCTGCTCATCGGCTGCGCCGGAGCACTCTGGCGGATGACCCCCGCACCGGCGGTCCTGGCCTCCGGGTGGCAGCGGTGAGCCAGCCACCGGCCGTGACCCGGTCGTCCGTGACCCGGTCGTCCGCCCTGTTGGGGGCGGGGGAGACCGTGGCGGAGCCGTCGCCGCCCCGTCGGGCGCCGCGCGGTTCGATGGCCAGCGGAGCCCGGTGGATGTCGGTGAACCAGGTTGTCGTGCAGGTCACCCGCCTGCTGGTCCAGGTCGTCCTGGCTCACCTGCTCGAACCGCGGGCGTTCGGTCTCATGACGATGGCGCTGGTCATCGTGATGTTCCTCGAAATTCTGCGGGGTTTCGGGACCGGCATGGCGGTTGTCCAACGAGACAAGATCAGCGAGCGGCTGCTCAGCAGCGTCTTTTTCCTCAACATCGGGCTTGGTCTGGTCATCTCGGGCCTGCTGGCGTTGCTGGCGCCCGGCCTGGCCAGCCTGTACGGTGACTCGGCGCTGACGCCCGTGCTCCAGGTCCTGGGCCTCGGCCTGCTGCTCGCCAGCCTCGGTGACCTGCAGCAGTGGCTGCTCCGCCGGGAGATGAAGTTCGGTGCCGTCGCCGCGGCGAATATCATCGGGACGGCGGCCAACGCGGCCTGCTCGATCCTGTTCGCCCTGCTGGGCTACCAGGTGTGGTCACTGGTCATCGGCTATCTGGTCGGATTCGGGGTCACCACCCTCGTCGCGTGGCTGCAGTCGCCGTGGCGTCCCAGGGCGTCGTTCAGCCCCGCCGAGGTCAGGTCCGTGCTGCGTTTCAGCGCCAACCTGAGCGGGTTCAGCGTCTTCAACTTCTTTCTGCTGCACGGCGACAAGGTGATTGTCGGGCATTTCCTCGGAGCCCAGCAGTTGGGCTACTATGGCCTGGCGCAGCGGGTGCTCATGTATCCGGTGAGCACTGTTTCTACGGCGTTCCAGGAAGTCATGTTCGCCGGTCTGTCCCGGCTCCAGGACGATCACGCCGCGATCCGCCGGGTCTATTTCCGGTCATGCGCGCTCGCCGCTCTGGTCTGTTTTCCGGTCATGGCCGGACTCACTGTCGTCGCGCGCGACGTCGTCCTGGTCGTGCTCGGCGCGCGCTGGGAACGGCTGGTGCCGCTCATCTGGCTGCTCGCCCCGATCGGCGGCATCCAGTCGGTGAGTTTCAGCGTCGGGGTCCTCTACAACGTGAAGGGAAGAACCGACCTGCTGCTGCGCTGGGGAATCTTCTCCGGCCTGCTGATGCTCGGCAGCTACTTCGCCGGCCTGCCGTGGGGAATCAACGGGGTCGCGGCGGCGTACGCCATCGTGATCGTCCTCCTGCTACCGCCCGGCTTCGCGATTCCCTTCAGACTGGTGGACGCGAAGCCGCGCGAGTTGGTCACCGCGGTCTGGCCGCACGTCGTGGCGACCGCGGGGACCGTCGCCGTGATGGCCGCTGTCCAGTGGCTCACCCACGGGTTCCGGCTTGCCCGCCCAGTGTGCCTGTTGGCGAGCGTGCTGGCCGGTGCCGCGACCTACATCATGATCACGTGGAGACAACGCCCACCCGCGTTGGCGGACCTACTGCAGTATGCCCGGCGCGCGAGCGCCGGCTCGGGGCAGCCTGCTCCGGCGTCGTCGCGCAGAGACGACGCGCTGGGCCCGACGGCTCACGGGTGAACCCGATGGCTCAACGGTGAAGGAGTCCACTCTTATGGAAGATGCCCCCACGGCGGGCCAGCGGGACGTGGTGCTGGCCCTGCCGATCGAGACGCTCCAGGACATGGCGATCAGGGCGTACATGCGTCCTCCCGATCGTCTACTGCTCACCCTGCTGCGATCGCCCAGGGTCCGGCGCGTGGTCGTGGCCGAGCCGTTTCGGAGCCACCTCGGTACGGTGCTGCGGGGCGGCCGGACCACCGTCCTGCCACCGTCCGGTGGCGTTGAGGGGCATCTGGTGTCGCCGCAGCGGTGGCGCCGCAAGGACCCGGTGACGCTGCCGTCGCTGCGGGCGGCCTATCGGCGGTATGATAGGAGGCTCGGCCGGGCCGCGGGCCGGGCCGGCTGCAAACGACCCGTCGTGATCACTATGTATCCGCCGCTGGCGGGCTTCGCCGACATGTCCTGGGCCGGCTCGGTCATGTACTACGCCCGGGACGACTGGGCGACCCACCCATCGCTACGGCGGTGGCATCCGGCCTTCCGGCATGCCTACGAGGAGATCCGGCGCCGGCGGCTGCCGGTCATCGCGGTGTCCAGGCCGCTGCTGGAACGCCTCCATCCGACCGGTGCCGGGCCGACCGGTGCCGGGCTGGTCGTGCACAACGGTGTCGACCCGGCCGAGTGGCTGCGCCCGCCGTCCCCGCCGGACTGGCTCCGGCGCCTCCCTCGGCCGTGGTGCGTGTACGCGGGCACCGTCGACACCCGCCTCGATCTGGACATGATTCGCGGCCTGGCGTCGGCCGGCACCGTGATTCTGGCCGGCCCCATCCCGGACGAGGCCTCCGTCCGGTCGCTGCGGATGCTGCGGTCGGTGCGGTTGCCCGGACATCTGCCCCGGCCGGCCGTGACCGGTCTGATCGCCGCGGCCGACGTGTGCCTGCTCACCCACCGGAGCACTCCGTTGACCGAGGCTATGGACCCCATCAAGATCTACGAATATCTGGCAGCCGGGCGTCCCGTCCTCGCCACGGACCTTGCCCCGGTTCGGGGCATCGGGCGGCGGGTCCGACTGCTGCGCCCGGGGGACGATCCGGTGGCGGCGATGAACGAGATCCTGACCTGGCCGGCCGTCACGGAGGCTGACCGGCTGGATTTCGTCGCGGACAACAGCTGGTCCGCTCGGCACGTCGCCTTCCTGGACTTCGTCCTCGGCCCGGCCGCGCCCGCCGAGCCCCGTCTCCTGGCAGTGCAGGCGTAGACCGGCTGGAGTTCCCCGCTCGGGTCTCCAGACCCACGAAAAGGGCCGGTACGGCGCGGCCCCCGGCTCGGTGGGATAGCTCTGGAAGGATTCGATGGCTCGCGCTGATTTGACCAATCGACACCGGTATGTCCTGATTGGATCCGTGGCGGTGCTCGTGGCGCTGGTGGCGGGCGGTGGGCTGCTGGTCGCCCTTCGCTCGAGAGACGGGCCCGCGCGGACGGCGGGCACACCGGCCCCCGCCACTGTCCCGGCCGGGGTTTCACCGGATGGCGGTGCCGCGACCCGCGGCCTACCAGGGGGCGACCCGGCCGCGGCCCGAGGATGCGACCGCAAGCCGGACGCCTCGAACACCGGCCCCGCGCCCGGATCCCGGTTCCAGCCGATGCCCGCCGGGAAACTGGCCACTCCCGGACAGGTACTGGAGAACAAGGAGTTCTCCGGACTCATCGACATCTATGCCGACAACGTGACGATAAGAAACTCGATCGTCCACGATGGCATCCGCGTGCGCGGAAGTAATGTGCTGATCGATCACGTGGCGACAAGTGGGATCGCAATCAGAGGTGGCGCAGGTCACGTCATCCAGTACAGTAATCTTTCCGGTGGCGACGACGGCTTCCACATCTCGTCCACGCTCGGACCGGTTTCCGGCGTCACCATCCGTCATAACTACGTCCATGACCGAAGGCCACCGAAAGGGGCCCATACCGACGGCATCCAGGTCCGCGGGGTCCGGGACCTGAGTGTGGTGTGTAACAACCTCGACCTCTCCCCGTACGACAAGACCCAGACAGCCGTCGTCTTTTTGGAGTGGGCGAACGGAGGTAACCGTGATGTGGTTATCGACCACAATTGGTTGAACGCCGGCGGAACGACGCTTGTGGTCGCTGCCAGGAACCTCCGCGTGACGGACAACCGTTTCGGCCGCGGCTTCCGCTGGAGTGTCTGCCGGCTGGGCAACGACGATGCCGGTAAGACCACTTTCTTCAGTGCCGGGAACGTCTGGGCGGACACCGGCCAGCCGGTGGTCCTGTGTGGCCGGACCCGATGAGTAGCCGGACCCGAGGCAAGGTCAGAGACACGATGTCGATGTCGATGTCGATGGCGATGGCGATGGTGCCGGGCTGCCCCCGCGGCTGCTGCCGTCGCGCTCCCACGTGCCGAGGTCCCCGCGGCGAACCTTCCGGCGGGCGAGCACCTTCGCCACGGTGGAGACCGCGAGATACGCCGGCGCCGCGCCGAGCAGGCGGGGCTCGGCGCGGACCACCCTGAGCCAGTCCACGGACCCGCCGGCGAGGCCACGACCACCCTTCGTGGGACCGCCCGCGGGCGCCAGCCCGAGGGCGCGCAGTTGGGCGTTGCCGGCGAAAACCCGGCTTTTCTGTCGAACGAGGTCGCGTGCGGTCCGGGCCGGATGTACGACGAAACAGGTGCCGTCGACCGTGCATCGCTCATCCGGTGCGAACCGGTGATAGAGAAAGAAGTCATCCGCGATTGCGTCCGGGAAACGATCGAAACAGGCCCGGCCCTGCTCACTCACTCCAATGACCCCACCGATTCGGCCGTTGCGCACATAGGGCAGCCGCAGCCAGATGCGGTAGTAGTCGCGTACTACGCGGCTCGTGCCGGCAAGATGGATTGTCAGGCGCGGTGATGCGGCCAGTGCCGGGCCGGTCCGCAGCACGTCGGCCACCCGCAGCAGGTCGGCGCCGGACACCTCCAGGTCGGCGTCCACATAGAATCGCGGGAAGGCGGTGACCTCGGCGTCGCCAAGGTTCAGCGCGGCCGCCTTGCCGGCCTTCGCGGTCTCCACGCAGCGGACACCTCGGTCGCGGGCCCGACGGGCGGTCTCGTCGGAGCAGCCGTTGGCGACCACGACGATCTCCAGGTCCTCGGGGGCGGCGCCGTCGGCGAGCCGGTCAAGGCAGCGGCCGATCACGGCCGCCTCGTTATAGGCCGGAATGACGACGCTTGCGCGCGCATGCTTATGGTGCGCCGGGGCTGCGGGGGTTTTTCCGCTCGCCGGGTCGGCGCGATCCGACTGTTGCATGACAAAATCCACTGTCTGATCACCCCAGGCCGGCGCCGGCCCGCGCGACGCAGTCGTATTCAGGTAGGCGGGCGGCACACACGGTAGACCATCGTGGCCGGACCGGGTGCGTGCGTGGTGACCCGACGACACTTCCCGTGGTGACGCCCGGCGCTGGCGACTGGCTGGCCGATGTCGCCGGTCGACGGCCCGGCTCGCTGGAGATCGCCCGCTGCGCCCTGCGAAGGGCCAGTCGGATATTTACGCTTTCCACCGCCCAGATTCCGCCGCTCCGAACGCAGCTTGGCATTCCTGAAAGCCGTTTCTCGTACGTTCCGTTCGGGGGCGACTCCACATTTTTCCGGCCATCTGGAAACCCTCCGGAGAAAGGGTCCGTGGTGAGTGTCGGAAATGATCGGCACCGCGACTTCGAAACGTTGGTCCGCGGCCTGTCCCAGGGGCGGAGCAGGCTGGCGGAGATGAGGCTGGCGGAGCTGAGACTCGAGCTGGTGACAGCCCGAAACGTGGCCGTGCCACCGTGGCTCGGCCGGCGTCGGAACCGTCTTACTCTTCCCGAGGTGAGCGACCTGTACAGGACCGCATCGATGGTGGTCGTCTGCCTCCGGCCCAATCTTCACGTGAGCGGCGTCACCGTCGTGTTGGAGGCGATGGCCAGTGGTCGTCCCGTCGTGGTGACCGATACCCCCGGCATCCGGGACTACGTCGATCACGGCCGTACCGGGATTCTCGTTCCGCCCTACGACACCGATGCGCTCGCTGAAGCGGTCGTGCAGCTGGTGCTCGACCCGGACCGGGCGGCCGCGCTCGGTGCGGCCGCCCACCTGGACGTCGAGCACCGCCTGAACACGGAAGCCCAGGCCCGCCGGTTCGCGACTTTGTTGAGAGACCTCTAGCCCGGCCCGGGAAACGGAGAATCCGTGGTCAGGAGAAATACTGACAGATGGGGGTTCGGGGCTGGCCGGGGTCCTCGGGCACCGACGATTTCCTCGGTCGTGGTCAGGTACCGGCATGTTTGAATGATGGTGTGGTTTCCGCTGCGTCGTCACCGCCGGCCGGTGAGCGGCGGTCATCCGGCCCCCCGCCGGAGGCGGGCCGGGCTGCGCGCCACCGGTGGGGACGAGCGGGGCGACGCCGGCTCATCGTGATGCTGTTCGCGGTGGTCCTGGCAGGTTTCACCGCGCTTACCCTTCGGCTGTTCGTATTCCCGGCCGCCGACGTGCCCGTCCAGGCGGACGCCATCGTCATGTTGGCGGGTCCGGGGGACAGAACCGGCAAGGCGATCGAACTGGCCCGTACCGGTTACGCTCCCGTCCTCGTGATGTCTACCCCCGGGATGCGGTGGTGCTCCGCCCACGAGGCACCGAAGGTGGAGGTGATCTGCTTTTCTCCGCACCCGGTGACCACTCGGGGCGAGGCGCGGGCAACCGCTGAGCTCGCCGCCCGACATGGCTGGACCAGGATCCTCTTCGTCACCGGCCGCGCGCAGGACACCCGCGCCCGTGTCCGCATCAGCCGCTGCTTCCACGGTGATCTGCGGGTCACTGTGGTCGGCCCGCGTCGCCTCCGGGAATGGCCTTATGCGATCGCCTACGAATGGGGCGCCCTCGCAAAGGCACTGATCTGGCAGCGGAGCTGCTGACCCCGAGGAGCCGACCGGGGACCGGGTGGGAATGCTGGCCCGCGTTGCGAGGACCCGGAATGCGCCAGAAACGCCACCGGCCCGCGGTCGGATAACCAACCGAACGACAACCCGTCGTCTAGGGTGAGGCAGGAACTGGCGGCCGGGGCCAGTTGGCACGATCAGCGTTACGGCCGACGGCCGGACCACCACTGCCGACACAGATTACCTGGGTCACAGATTACCTGGGTCACAGATTACCTGGGTCACAGATTACCTGGGTCACAGATTACCTGGGTCTGGAGAGGGAAATGGGCGTCGACGTCTCGATCCTGATCGTCTCCTACAACACCGGCGCCATGACGGCGGCATGCCTGGAGTCCTGTGTAGCCGCGTCCGACGGTCTAGCGACCGAGATGATCGTCCTGGACAACGCCTCCACGGACGACTCTGTCTCGATCATCCGTGGTCGGTTTCCCGCGGTGAACCTGATCGAGCAGAGGACGAACCTCGGCTTCGGCCGGGCGGTCAACCTCGCGGCCTCCCACGCGAAGGGGGAGTACCTGCTCCTCCTCAACCCCGACACGGTGGTGCTCCCCGGCGCGGTCGCGAACCTGCTGGACTTCGCGCGGGCCAACCCGAGGCACGGCATCTACGGCGGTCGCACCCTCGGTCCGGACCGGACCATCGACCCCAGGTCGTGCTGGGCTGTCCCGACCGTCTGGAGCCATGTGTGCTTCGGCCTCGGACTGTCCACCGCCTTCCGGCGTTCGGCCCTGTTCGATCCCGAATCAATGGGACCGTGGCCTCGCGACACGGTTCGGGCCGTGGGGGTGGTGACGGGCTGCCTGTTGCTCATCCCACGCGCGCTGTTCGAGCAGCTCGGTGGCTTCGACCCCCGTTTCTTCATGTACGGCGAGGACGTCGACCTGTCGATCCGGGCCCGCCGAGCCGGCCTGGATCCCGTGATCACACCCGGCGCGGTCGTGGTTCACCATGGCGGTGCGTCCTCCGCCGGATGGGCGGACAAGCACGTGCTGGTGATGACGGGCAAGGTGACACTGGCGCGGACCCGTTGGACCGGGTGGCGCCGGACGGTGTGTCTGGCGATGCTGCTCCTCGGGGTGGCGCTGCGGGCGGCCCTCGCCACGGTAACCGGCCGGCCGGCCGGCGCCGGGAGCGGCGGCTGGCGCGTCGTCTGGACTCGGCGGGCCGACTGGCGGGCCGGCTATCCGCCCCTTCCGCCAGCCTAGAATGCGCCGGACCGCCGCAGAACGGCGCGAACAGTCCGGGCGATGATGGCGAGGTCGAGCATGATCGACCAGTTCTCGACATAGTAGAGGTCGAGCCGCACCCCGTCCCGCCAGGGCAGTTCTGAACGCCCATTTACCTGCCACAGTCCGGTCAGGCCGGGCTTGACCTTGAATCGACGGTGGACGGAGTCGTGATATTGAGCGACCTCTGCCGGCAGCGGCGGCCGCGGCCCCACCAGCGACATCTCGCCGCGGAGGACGTTGACGAGTTGCGGCAGCTCGTCGATCGACAGGTGCCGTAGCGTCCGTCCGACCCGAGTGACGCGGGGGTCGTCGCGAATCTTGAAAAGTGGCCCGTCAGCCTCGTTGCGCTCCTCCAGGGCTGCCCGGCGCCGTTCGGCGTCCACGTACATCGTCCGGAACTTGAGGATCTGGAACTCGCGGCCGTCCTTACCCACCCGGGTCTGGCGAAACCACGCCGGTCCGGTGCTGTCGACCCGGATGGTCAACGCGACGAGAAGCAGCAGCGGAGACAGGGTAACGAGGGCCATGGCGGCAAGGATTCGGTCGAAGATGTCTTTGGCGACCTTTCGCCAACCGGTATAGACCGGGCTCTCCACGTGTAGCAGGGGGAGACCTGCGATCGGCCGCAGGGAAACCCGCGGTCCGGCGATTCCGGCCATACTCGACGCGATGACGAGATCGACACCGGTCCCCTCGAGGTCCCAGGCGATCCGCTTGGCGGCTTCGATGTTGACCGCCGCGGATGAGGCGACCACCACCGTGTCGGCCATAGCGCGGGCGACGGCGGACCGCAGCGCCGGCAGGGCACCGAGGACGGGAAAGGGAAAATAATCGGCCGAGTAGTCGTCCTGCCGGGGTAGGCATGCGCCGACGATCTCGAATCCGGCCGCGGGTTCATATCGGAACTCGCTGACGAGTTCGGCCACCGTGCTACGGTCACCGACGACGACAACCCGGTGGCGGGCACGGCCGGCCCGCCGAGCCGCCACCAGCCGCCGGCGGGCGAGCATCCGACCGGTAATCAGCAGCAGCAGCCCCAGCGGCAGGACCACCAGACAGAACCCGCGAGCGACTTCTGCGCGCAGGACGTAGGAGAGGATCGCCGTCGTGCCCCACAGTCGGAACGTCGCGACGCTGATCCGCCGGTATTCCTCGGTTCCGATGCCCAGATATTTCGTCTGATAGGTATCGGCGGCGCCGAGCATGGCGAGCCAGCCCAGCCCGATACCTATCGCGACGGAGAGATATGACGCCCCGTGGACGGTTGGGTTCGAATTCATGCCGAACCGGAGGACATAGGAACAGGTAAGCGCGACCGTGATTGCCGTGGCATCGATGATGAAGATTCTGGCGGTCAGCCGGACCTTCCACTCCGGCGGCCCGGCTGCCGGCGGCTCTGGTTGCCGTTGTTGCGGAATAGCCGGGATGGTTGTGTCCCGGGGCGTGGCCGCCACCGACGAGAGCATCGCGGGGTCCTCGTCCCGCCCTCCGGTTGAGTCAGGCACCTCGGGCCTTCGTCGTGCGGTTTCCCCGGCCTTGGCCATATCGGTTGTTCTCCGCTCCATCGGATGGCAGTGGGTGTTCATAGTTGCTGCTGGGTTGGACCTGGAACGATCCGCTCCCGTAGCCGGCGAAGGTGAGCCAGTCGGTGAGCAGCCCCAGTGACCCGCCGGTCGTGGCGAACGTACGCACCTCAGTGGTCGCGCGTCCAGAACCCCGTCTGGACACCCCGTCTGGCCACCCCGTCTGGCCACCCCGTCTGGCCACCCCGTCTGGACGCGTATCGCCGCCGCGTCCGTGTCTAGGTGAACGCATCCGCTGGCCATGCCCCGACCGGCCGGGGAAACGGTTGGGCCGCCGGTTGCGTACCGTCCGCCGCCGACGATGAGGAAATATCCCGACCCCCGTCGGCGACACGCCAGCACCGGGCTTCCGGAGCTATCAACATCCATTATTTAGAGTCACGGCGCGTGACGAGCGCGTGGTCGGAAGCTCGGCAGGACGAAATTCCACCGTAGTCCACCGGCCATCCAGGTCTGTCCAGGGGGCGTCCTTGTCTGGTTCGGGTGATTCGTCATCGGTAAGCGTGGTGATTCCGACGCTCAACGAGGCGCGGAATCTGCGGGAAGTATTTGGCCGACTTCCGGTGGACGCCGAAATAATCCTGGTGGATGGGAACTCCACCGATGACACCGTCCGACTGGCCCGCGAGCTACGCCCCGGCGTGGTCGTCGTCCGCCAGACCCGATACGGCAAGGGCAACGCCATGGCCTGCGGCTTTGCCGTGGCATCGGGGGACATTGTTGTCACGCTCGACGCCGACGGCTCGGCCGACCCGGCCGAGATACCCCCCGGATGTCGTCGGCATGCCGACTGATCCACTGCTCGATGTAGTGCCGGTCGACCGGCAGCCCGCGGTCCCATCCGTAGCGGTCGCTGAACG
The DNA here is from genome assembly GCF_977927595.1 of Frankia sp. CcWB3. NCBI lineage: Bacteria > Bacillati > Actinomycetota > Actinomycetes > Frankiales > Frankiaceae > Frankia > Frankia sp. CcWB3. The sequence goes on along the minus strand of NZ_CDWRCK010000003.1, from coordinate 26,758 downwards.
GCCTGACCCGTTTCATGTTCCCCCACGAAACCCGGTGTCCCGGCGCGTTCCGCAACGTCCAGTATGCTATCTGCTGCGCCTTTTGCTGCACCATTCGTGGTGATCGCCGGTAGCAGCGGAGAGCCCATTCCGGTGGGAGTTTCTCTATCTCGACCTCCGTATTCGGCGCCATGAGACCTCCTCGTTGCACCACGTCACCGCCTTCCTTGTTGTCTTCTGTCTCACTGCTTGGCGGCTGCTCGCCGCTCCTGGGCGTAGAGCAATGGTCCGGCGGTGTAGCCGGTGAACTCCCGCAGCAGGGCACCCTTCGGGGCCTGGACCCGCCCGTCGAGCCGCTGGCTCGTCGCATGGCCGATGCGGGCCATCCCACGCAGGCCTCGTGGGATGCGACGTACCACCTCACCCCGGGTCGACCGCTGGAGAAGCAGCTTGGCCAGGAAGGCAGTGAAACCGGAGCCGTAGCTGAACATCTGGGCGAGCAGCGCCGCGTCGTCGGCGCGGTGGTGATGCCAGACGAAGGCGGCTGGTTCGTAGGCGATCGCTCGGCCCGCCCGCAGCCTGCGCACGAAGAGGTCGAGGTCCTCGCCGCCCCGGCTCCTGGTGCCCGGTCCCAACGTCTCGTCGAAGCCGCCGAGGTCCCGCAGGAACGCGGCGTCGAACCCGAAATTCGCGCCGGTGCCGACGAAACCTATGTAGGGGTACAGCGGACCGTGCCGCTCGTTGTCGGCGAGGTCGAAAAGCACCGGCTCGCAGCGGGTGGACCAGTACGACGCCCGGGCGTCGAAGTAGGCTTCGGCCGCGCTCGCGATGCTCGCCGTGCAGACGAGTCCCGTGACGCACGCAACGTCCGGCTGGCGCCGGAAACCCCCCGCGCCAGCGCGAGCACGCGGTTGCGGGCGCGGGAGAGACCCGGGTGTGGTTCGGGGACATGGCGGAATCGTTCGTCGGTGGCCGCAAACGAGTCGACGACCCGCTTCGTGGCGTCGCTCGACGGTGCATTGTCCACGATGAGGAACTCGACGGCCGGATAGGTGATCTCCGTGAGTCGACGCAGGCAGTTGGCCAGGATCTCACTGCGGTCTCTGGTGGGGACGACGACGGAGACGAGATCCGTGGAATCGAGATCTGTGGATTGAACCTTGTTTGGGCAGGCCTCGGTGGCTGCGGCAGGCCTGGTGCGGGCCTCGAGGCGCTCGAGCGGGCGGAGACCCTCGCTGACCAGGTGATCGTTCATGCGCCCGCCGAACTCCGACCAGACCCTGCCGAGCAGCTCATCGACGTCGATGCCGGTGGCCGTCCTGGCGGCCGCAGCATAGCCGAGCGGCTCACCGTGCAGCAGGACGAGGACCCGCGCACGTCGCTGATGGTCGCGTGGCGGCACGGCCGAGCGCACGACGCCCTCGGCCGACACCTCGAGCTGACAGCAGCAGGTACCCTCGTCGGTCGCGGCCGGACCGGTTGGGGCTGGGCCGGTCGCGGCCGGACCGGTTGGGGACTCCCGATTCCCGTGCGGGTTCATCCGGCGCTCCTCGCCTCGTGATCCCCGGCGCGTCCGCGGATCGTCCGTTGGGCCGGGATAACTCGACGCAATGCCCCACCCAGTTCCCGCTCGAGGTCGGGGCGTCGGTAAACCTGCGGTCTGCGTGCCGTCTCGACGAGCGCATCAACGCGGGTCTGGCGCCCCACCTCGATCCTGGGCAGGGCATAGCGGTCCTGAGCTGTCGGGAAGGCACGCCGAGTCAGCAGTGTGAACGCCGCGTCGTATCCCGCTTTCTTCACCATCATGCGCACGCGCGCGTCATGTTCCCCGTAGGGATAGGCGAACAGGCGTGGCCTCGGCAGCCCGATGGCCGCGAGGTCGCTGCGCGCCGCGGAAAGCTCGTCCCACAGGCCGGCCCTGCTCATCCTCGTCAACTCCCGTGAGTGCGGGAGTGCGCCGCCACTTCCCAGCCTTCCCGGTGAAGGGCGCGCAGCCGGCTCGCGTCGAGGAGCGGCAGCCTGGCGGCGCCGTTCACCGCATCCCACCTGTTCCAACCGCCGATCTCTTTCGTGACCACGAAAACCGTCGCGGGAATACCAAGTTCCCGAAGGACGGGCACGGCATGCTCGAACAGACTCGCATAGGCGTCGTCGAAGGTGAGGACCAGGGACTGATGCCGGGCGGGCCGGCCGTCGAGATGACGCAGGAGCTCATCGGCCCCGACAAAGGCGAAGCCGGCGTCCAGCAGGGCTGTCAGCTGGGCCCGGAACTGCGGCGGAGGGGCCGCTTACCTGCTCAGCAGGGGATCCGACACGTCCTCTATCGCATGATAGGCGAGGACCCGCAGGCCCACGTCCGGTGCGTGCAGGAGGCCGCCGCGCTGGCGGGCTCCCCGCCAGTAGGAGCAGTCCCGCAGTCCCAGGAACATCCATCTGGTGGGCCGGTCCACCTTCCCGGCGCTGACCCTTCCGAGCACGAGACCCGCCGGGGCGCGGGACGCCCAGGGTGGTGCCGCCGCCGCGGCCCTGGCGAGGATTCCTTTGACCGTCTTCCCGCCATGCTGGGCAAAGAGCAGGTCACCGAGACCCGGATGTTTTCGGGCAAGCGCGGCATCGGCCTGCCCGGCCTGCGTCCACTGCCTCAGGTGCGCCTCGGGCGAAACGACGTAACGCTGGTAGGAGACGGCGTCGGCGGCGAATCGAACCTGCGCACCGCTCTGCAGCAGCCGGTAGAGGAAGTCGGTGTCCTCACCGCCGAAGCTGCCGCCGGCGGTAAAACTCGTGTCGAAACCGCCGAGCCTGACGAAGGTCGACGCCCGCATCGACACCTGCCCGGAGAGCAGGTCCGCGACGGTCAGCCGCCCGTCCGACCGCAGCAGCCGCCGGCGGCGCGCCCGGGCCCACCGGTCGACTCCGTAGGTGAGCACCGTGGGCGGCGAGGCGGGGTGCATCGGGATGTGGCCGACCACGGCGTCGGCGCCGTCGGCGAGAAGCTTTTCATGCTCGACGAGGAGCCGCCGGTCCGCCGCCATGTCGTCGTCGAGGAAGAGGATGAACTCGCCGAGCGCGCTCGCGGCGCCACGGTTTCTCGCCGCAGCCGCGCCCGCGTTCTCCTGCCACAGGATACGCTTGGAGAACGGCAGGGAGACGGCCCGGAGAGCCTTCTCGGTGCCATCTGTGGAACCGTCGACGACAACGATCAGTTCGCAGGGCCACGGCATATCGAGGTGCCTGAGTCCCACAATACTCTACAATACCACGTCCCAGCGGTTGTATGTCGGCATCACAATGCTGAACCGGACCGGAGGCCCATTACGGGCGGGCTGCCCCGCCGAATGGTCCAGGATGTCCACGCCCGGTTGCTCACGCTAGCTCATCGCGAATTCCGCCGAGCCAACCCGGATGACGCTCGCCCCATGGTCCTGACTCTAGTTCGAGCCGGTCGGTGCGGCGGGATGCGATCCGGCCGTGTCGTCCAGGAAGATCAACCTCACGATCGGATTCTGCAGGCGCGGGTAACGCTACGCGGCACGTAGCGGCAGGGCTCGGTCCCGGTCACCGGCAATGTACTCGGTCGTTTTCTTCATTTTCTTCATACCGTTGATGCGAAGTAATCCCATGGTGGGTGGTCCAGGGTTAGTAATCCCAGGGCGAGGTTCCTGAGGATGGTCATGGTGTGTGGGCGATTGCGGACTCTCTCGACCGAGGCTTCGCCTGACCGGGCGCCGCTACTGGGCTCCCAGTAGCAGTGCCGCTACCGTGCATCAGCGGCGCCGCTACTGTGCGTCCGGCCAGCGGGGCTGGTCGCGCAGGCGTTCCAGCGCCCGCCGGTCGCGCTTCGTCGGCCGCCCGGCGCCCCGATCGCGCACGGCCACCACCGGCGGCACCTCGCGCGCGACCGGCGGGCTGTGGTCGACGAAGCACTCCGCGGCAACGGGCGCGCCGACCCGCCTGTGCAGGATCCGGGTGACGACGACGACCCGTTCGTGCCCGGGTTGGCGCACCCGGATCTCGTCCCCGGCCCGCACCGGATGGGCCGGCTTGACCCGCTCGCCGTTGAGGCGGACATGGCCGGCGCGGCAGGCGGCGGTCGCCTGCGATCGCGCCTTGACCAGGCGCACGCACCAGATCCAGGTGTCGATCCGGGCGGTTCCCGCCGGCGACGTCATAGGCGTGGGCGACGTCATAAGTCTGACTGTACGAATCAACCGGCGGACCTGTTGTCGTTCGGTGACGTGACGGTCAGGCGGTGACGATCGACCTGCGTAGCGGTAGCAGGGCGCTCGTGACCGCCGCGACCGTGCCGGCGCCGAGGCCGGCGTCGGTGAGAGCCGCAATGAGGTGCCCGGCGATCCGGTCGAAGGCGGCGTCGGTGACGGCGAGGCCCGCATGGGCGGCCGCGAGATCACGACCCTCGTAGGCCTTCGGGCCTCCGGTCACGGCGACGAGGAACGCGACCTGGTGGGTGCGGAGCCTGGCCAGGTCGGTGTTGGCGAAATAGGGCGCCAGCTCCGGATCGGTCAGGATGCGATCGTAGAAGGTGGCCACCACCCCGGCGATCGAGGCCTCCCTGCCCAGGATCTCGTAAAACGTGGTCATCCGCTTCCTCGTCACCTGTTCCCGGAACGGTCAGTGCGGCCCAGCGTGCCGAAGATGGGCTGCGGCGTCATGTCCGGTTCGTAACGATCCGTCGATATCTACCCCCCGGCGCCCGCCCGGTCGCGTCGAGATCACGGCCTCGTGTGCCGAGGTCCGATTCCGCCTGTGCCCTGTTCACAGCACCTTGACCTCACGTGAAGATGAGGTTCCAGGCTGGCCGTCCTGGAACGTGACGACACGGAACGTGACAGCGACAAGGTGAACGGGAGCTACGCTCGCTGACCTGAGCGAGCTCGGCGCGTTGTTCATCCGTGCGGCCAAGCTCTGGCGGGGCGTGGCGGGCGAGTGATCCCTGCGTCGGCACCCGTGGCTTACCCGTGGCTCAGCGGAGTGCCCGGCCGAGCTCGTTGGCGGCCCTCGGGAGCTTTAGCCACCAGTAATCCAGGAACCGGTAGTCGTCGGCGGGAACCAGTCGGGCCGCGAGATCCGGGCGTAGTTTCCACAGGTAGCGGCGGGCCCGCGCCGCGTGCAGCGGATCGGACGCGATCGCCACGGTGTCCGCCGTCTCGAGGAAGGGCAGGGTGAGCTTGATGTTCTGCCAGGTGTTCCGCGCCGAGGTCTCCAGCAGGATCTTCTCCGCCGGTACGCCGAGCGCGTCGTGCGCGTAGCCGGCCATGGCCGCGGCCTCGGACACCCCGCCGACCCCCGACGACTTTGGGGGAGGTAGTCACGCTTTTCGACCCGCGGAGCGTTACTACCTCCCCCAGATTTACCGGCATCTGCCCTGGAACCGTCCGGACCGTGGCCGCGAGGCGGCGCAGGAAATTCGCTCGCGACCGCGTGGATGTGCTGCCATGGTCGGCCTATGGCGCGCCAATTCGACGATCTTGTTGCTGAGGCGGCGTCGGTGCCGGTGGACGGCTGGGACTTCTCCTGGTTGGACGGGCGGGCCACCGAGCAGCGTCCGTCCTGGGGCTACGCCCGGCTGATGGGCGAGCGGATGGGTCGGGCCGCCGTGGGCCTGGACGTTCAGACCGGCGGTGGGGAGGTTCTCGCCGGACTGCCGCGGCTGGCCGGGCGCACGGTGGCCACGGAGTCCTGGGCGCCGAACATCGCGCGGGCCGCCGCGCGGCTGGGTCCCGGCGGCGTGGCCGTCGTGGCCGCCGACGACAGGTCGTTGCCCTTCGCCGATGCGACGTTCGACCTGGTGGTGAGCCGTCATCCGGTGGTGACCTGCTGGGCGGAGATCGGCCGGGTGCTGCGGCCGGGTGGTCGCTACTTCTCCCAGCAGGTCGGGCCGTCGAGCATGCTCGAGCTGAGCGAGTACTTCCTGGGACCGCTGCCGGCCTCGGCGCCCCGTACCCGTCACCCCGACACCGCCCGCGGCGGGGCCGAAGCCGTCGGCCTGGAGATCGTCGACCTGCGGATGGAGTCCCTGCGGACCGAGTTCCTCGACGTCGGCGCGGTTATCTACTTCCTGCGGAAGGTGATCTGGACCGTTCCCGAGTTCAGCGTCGAGCGGTACCACGCGCGCCTGCGGTCACTGTACGACCAGATCCGCGCCGAAAGCCCATTCGTCACCTGGGCGACGCGGTTTCTGATTGAGGCCCGCAAACCCGCCTGGCGCTGTGACCTGCCTGGCGCTGTGACCCGCCTGGCGTCAGTGGGGTGGGAAGGCCGTGACGGGCTCGGTGATCGACAGCCGCACGTGGGTGCCGGGTTCGGGGAGCTGGTGCCCTGGCACCCTCGCCGTCACGGTGCGGCCGGACCGGTCGAGCCGGAGCTGGACGGTGGCGTCGTGGCCGAAGTACCGCACCTCGGTGACCCGGCCGACCACCCCGTTCCGGTCCTTGTCCCGCTCCCCGTTCCGGTCTTCGTTTCGGTCTTCGTTCTGGTTCTTGTTCTCGTCGCCGTCCGCCGCGGCGAGGAGCCTGATCTGTTCCGGCCGGACGAGCAGGCGCGCCTCGCCCTGGGGAGACCCGGGCCGGACGGCGAGTTCACCAAGGTCGCAGGAGGCGGTGAGCCCGGTGACGACGGCGGGCACGAACACGGCGGCGCCGACGAAGGCCGCGACGGTCGGGTTGCCGGGTGAGGCGTAGACGCCCGGGGGCGTGCCGGTCTGGGCGATGCGGCCGGCGGCCATGACAGCGACCTGGTCGGCCAGTGACAGCGCCTCGTTCTGGTCGTGCGTGACGAGCAGCGCGGTGGTCCGGTTGGCGCGCAGCGCTTCGACGACGGCGCGGGCGGTGTTCAGGCGGAGCCCCGCGTCCAGGGAGGAGAACGGCTCGTCGAGCAGCACCAGGGACGGCCGCGGGGCCAGGGCCCGCGCCAGCGCCACGCGCTGCTGCTGGCCGCCGGAGAGCTGATGGGGGAACCGGCAGGCCAGGCTCGCGTCCAGCCCGACGAGGTCGAGCAGCTCGGCGGCACGCCCGGCGGATCGGCGTTCGGCGCGGGGCAGGCCGAACCCGATGTTGGCCGCGACGTCCACATGCGGGAACAGGGCACCTTCCTGCGGGACGTACCCGACCCGCCGCCGCTGGGCGGGAACGCTGCGACCGGGGCTGAACACCCGTTCGGCGCCGAAGTCGATCGTCCCGCCGTCCGGGTCGCCGAATCCCGCCACCAGCCGTAGCAGGGTGGTCTTGCCGCAGCCCGACGGCCCGAGTACGGCCGTCACACTGCCCTCGGGCACTCGTAGATCGATCCCGGCGAGGGCTGTCGTGGCGCCGAACCGCTTGGTGACCTGGCTGACGGTCAGCGCTGTCACGTGCTTCTCCTGACGGAACGGGTGAGCAGGAAGGTCGCCGGGGCCGACAGCAGCACCATCAACCCCGCGTAGGGGGCGGCCGCGCCGTAGTCGACGTCGCGGACGTTGCTCCAGAACTCGGTCGCCAGGGTTTCGGTGCCGGTGGGTGACAGCAGCAGGGTCGCGGTGAGTTCGGTGACCACGGCGAGGAACACCAGGATGGCGCCGGCGCCGACCCCGGGGGCGATCAGCGGCAGGGTGACCCGCCGCCAGGCCTGCGCCGGGCGCAGGCCCAGGGCATGCGCGACGTCGTCCAGGACGGGTCGCGCCTGCGCGATCGCGCCCCGTACCGCCACCGTGGCCCGCGGCAGGAACATGATCGCGTAGGCGGCAATCAGGAGGGTGGTGGTCTGGTACACGGCCGGCAGGATGTGCAGCGAGACCGTGACGAGAGCGAGCGCCACCACGATGCCCGGCAGCGCGTTGGCCGTGTAGGTGCTGCGTTCAAGCAGTGTCCCGATCCGGCCCGGGTGGCGTACCGCGAGCCACGCCACCGGAAGCGCCAACAGGACGGTACACAGCGCGCCGACGAGGCCGAGCCCGGCCGCGGTCGCGGCAGCGGCGGCCAGTTCGCCGACGGGGAAGGCGGCGGAGGCACCTACCAGCAGCCAGCGGACGAGGCTCACCAGCGGCACGCCGAGCGCCAGGACCACGACCGCGCCGAGCCCGGCGACGGCGGGGGCGGTGAGCCGGCCGAGCCGGGCGGGTTGCGCGGTGCGGCTGGCTCCGGGCCCGAGCCGGGCGTAGCGGTGCCGGCCGCGCAGGCTCAGCTCGGCGCCGACCAGGACCGCACAGTACAGCGCCAGGACGCCGGCGAGCATGTTCGCCGCCGGGCCGTTGAACGACGAGAGGTACTGGTCGTAGATGGCCGTGGTGAAGGTGGAGAACCGCAGCATCTGCAGGGCGCCGAACTCGGCGAGCAGGTGCAGGCCGACCAGCAGCGACCCGCCGAGGACGGCCGGGCGCAGCTGCGGGAGCACGACCCTGGCGAACGTCCGCCACGGGCCGAGCCCGAGTGACCTGGCGGATTCCTCCAGCGCCGGGTCCAGCCCCCGCAGGGTCGCGCCGACGGGGAGGTAGACCAGCGGGTAGTAGGCGAGTGTCACGATCAGCAGGGCGCCCGGGTATCCCTCGACGCCCGCGGTCAGCGAGACCCAGCCGTAGCTGACGACAAACGCGGGCAGTGCCAGCGGAGCGGCGAGTAGCACGTGCCAGACCCGTCGTCCCGGCAGGGTCGTCCGTTCCACCAGCCAGGCGGCGGCCGTGCCCAGGACGGCACTGGCCACCATCCCGCCGGTCACGAGCTTGGTGGTGTTGGCCAGCAGCTCGCCGACCCTGGGCCGGATCAGCAGCCGCCAGGCCTCCGACCAGCCCACGCTGACCGTGTACCCGACGACGAAGAACAGCGGGACGGCCGCGAGCAGCGCGACGAGCACGCAGGCCAGCAGCAGCGGGCGCGGGTACGCCGGGCTGGTGCGTACCCACCATCCCGCCGTCGTGGGCTGACCGTTCAGAGCAGGCCCGCCCGCTGCATCAGTTCGACGACCTTTGGTCCGTTCAGGGTCGAGATGTCGATGTCGGGCGGATCGAGTGTCGACAGCGGCTTCAGCGCAGGGTTCGTGGGGACCGCGTCGGACACGGCGTACTCCAGGGCACCGCTGTCGACCAGCGCCTTCTGCCCGGCGTCGCTGGTGAGGAAGGTGACCAGCTGCTGTGCCTCGGCCTGCTGGTCGCTGGCCGCGAGGACGCCGGCGCCGGAGACGCTGACGAACGCGCCCGGGTCCCGGTGGCCGAAGAAGTGCAGGTCGACGTTCTTACTGTCCTTGCCCGACTCCGCCTGGTCCTGGTACCAGTAGTAATGGTAGATCACGGCGGCGGGGACCTCGCCCGCGTTCACGGCGCGCAGCGCGGCGATGTTGTTGGCGTAGATCTTCGCGTTGCGTTTCAGCCCGGCGAGCCACTCGGCGGTGGCGCTCTCGCCCTTCACCGCGAGTACGGCGCTGACGATGGCCTGGAAGTCCGCTCCGGCCGCCGCGACACCGACCTTCCCCTTCCATGCCGGTCCCGCCAGGTCCATGATCGACACGGGCAGCTCGTTCTTGGCGACCTGCCCGCGGTTGTAGATGAACACCGTCGACCGGGCCGCGAAACCGACCCAGTTGCCGGTGCTCGGGACGTACTGGTCAGGCACCTGGCCCAGGGTGGCCCGGTCCAGTTTGCTGAAGCCGCCGGCGCGGTCGACCAGCGTCATGGCCGGCGAGTTCTCGGTGACGAAGACGTCCGCCGGCGAGCTGTCGCCTTCCTGGACGATCTGGTTCGCCAGCTCGGGGTCGCCGCCGCGACGCAGCTCGACCTTGATGCCGGTCTGCTTGGTGAACGCGTCCACCATCACCCGCATCAGGTCCTGGTGCTGCGCGTTGTAGAGCGTGATTGTCTTCCCGTCGTCCCCCGAGCCGCACGCTGACAGGCCGGCCAGGCCGGCCAGGCAGGTGGCCGTCACCAGCACGACCAAGGTTCTTCCTATCGAACCCATCGGGCTCCTCCACCTGAACACTTCACCTGGACAGACACGTCCGACCGACCTCGAACCTCTAATCGGTCTAGAAGTTAACTCATGCTTACCTTAGCGCCGTGGAATGTGACGAGTGGCATAAGCCGGGGGCGCTGGCGGGCGAACCGCGGAGCAGACGCCTGGCGCCGAGCGGGATCGGCACGCCTGCCGTGAGCCGGCCGAGAAGGCCCATGGCATGGAACGAGACCTTCCACGCGGCGACGCCGACGGTGAGCGAGGCCAGCAGCGCCAGGACCGGATGGTCGTCCTGCAGAAGGGGGAACACCTGCCAGTGGGTCAGGTAGATGTAGAGCGAGCTGCCGGCCAGCAGGCCCGCCAGCCGGCGTAGCGGGCGTGGGCAGCGGACGCTCGTGGTCCAGGCCAGCAGGAGCACGCCGCCGAGCACCACATGCTCCCGGCGTGCGTCAGCGAAGAACCCGGGGATGGTGAGTGCCGCCGCCGCCGTGAGGACCAGCCGCTGCCATACCGTGGTCGCGGCGGCGGTGGCCCATCCCAGTGCGAACAGCCAGAGCACCGCCACCGACGTCTGGGTGTGGCGTGGTCCCGGCGGTAGGGCCACGACGTCGAAGCGGGTGAGCAGACCGGCGGCGAGGACACTGGCGGCGACGGCCCACGGGCGGCGCCGCTGCCAGCGGTCGAACGCCGGCACGCCGAGCAGGGCCGTGAGGACCAGCAGGATCTGGACCAGGGCTTCGATGAACCAGAACTCCCAGGGCGGGCCCGCGCGGCCCGGCCCGAACACGCTGTTGAGCAGCACGATGTTGGCGGGTCCGTGTTCGTCCATGACGAGCACGAGTACGGTGATGAAGACGATGCTCGGCACCGCGAGGTACGCGATGCTGCGGAGCAGCCCGCGGACCCGGTCGCGCCGCGGCGCCGCGGTCAGGTGGAAACGGGCGAAGTTGTAGCCGGCGACGGCGATGAGGAGATGGGCGCCCCCGAGGATGCCGCCGACGGTGTCGAAGGTGTTGGCGTGCGTCCCGACGATCAGCACGATCGCGACTGCGCGGAGCAGCAGACTGGTCTCGATCGAGCCGCCAGAGCCGCCAGCCCTGCGCTTCGGTCGCGTGGCCGGCTTCAGGTCCCGCACGGCCATGGTGTGCCAGCCGGCGGGCAGGTGTCCGAGGGCGTCCTCCAGCCGCAGTGACAGTTCCACGTAGGACAGCGAGTCGCCGCCCAGGCTCACGAAGGTGCTGTCGTCGGTGACATCGTCGCGGTGAAGCAGCTCGGCGAACAGCCGACGTACGTCGGCTGTTCCGTCCGACGGCCCGTCCCGTCCGGTGGGCGCGGTCGTGCGCGCCGGTCGCGCGTCGCGGGCGATCTCCTGCAGCGCAACCAGGTCCGGTTTGCCGGTGGCCAGGCGGGGCAGGGCGGCCAGGCGGTGGACGCGGACGGTGTTCTCCGGCAGCCGGCAGGCCCGCGCGACCAGCTGGCGGACCGAAGGTGCGTCCCGGTCGCCCTCGATCATCACGTCGACGGCGTCGTCGCCGGTCACGCAGCAGGCGCTGAGCCCCTGGCCGGCGAGGGTGTCCTCCACGTGTTGCAGGTCGATCCGGATCCCGAAGACCTTGGCGAATCTGGTCTGCCGTCCCACGATCTCGTACAGGCCGTCGTCGGTGCGGCGTGCGACGTCCCCGGTGCGCAGCTCGTCGAGCGTCGGACCGAGCGCGAGGTCCGAGGCCGTCCGCGCGTAGCCCATCATGACGTTGGGCCCGGAATAGACGAGCTGCCCCAGATCC
>NZ_CDWRCK010000003.1:7933-14411 GCF_977927595.1 Frankia sp. CcWB3 | reverse complement strand
TCGGTGCTGTCGGTGCTGTCGGTGCTGTCGGTGCTCTCGGCCAGCGGCTCGAGCCGGAACGACCCGCCCGGGACCGGGACTCCGATGGTGTGGGGCTGGGTCGGCGCGAGGTGCGGCGGCAGGTAGGCCATCCGCGCCGTGGCCTCGGTCTGGCCATACATCACGACGAAGTCCCAGCCGTTGCGTCGTCCGAGCTCGGCGTAGCGGGCCACCCGGTCCCGGTCCGGCGCCAGTCGACCGCCGGCCTGCGTGACGTAGCGCAGGTGCGGCAGCGACATCGCGTCGAAACCGATCCTGTCGAGCAGGTCGAACGTGTAGGGGACGCCAGCCAGCGAGGTGCCCTGCCCGTCCCGGAAGAGGTCCCAGAAGCAGGCGTCCACGACGGACAGGGACGTCAGGATCAGACCGGCCCCGCACAGGAGGTGACTGTGCACGACCGACAGCCCGTAGCAGTAGTACAGGGGCAGGGTCGTCGCGGCGCGGTCGCCGGGGCGAAGGCCGAGGCACTCGACGATCGACTCGGCATTGGCCTGCAGGTTCGTGTACGACAGCCGGACCAGTTTCGGTGAGCCCGTCGAGCCCGACGTGCTCAGCAGCAGCGCGAGGTCCGGATGGAGGTCGTGCTTCGAGCCGTCACGCCGCTGCTCGACGCGGATCCGCGTCCGCGTGTCGGCGGGGCGGATCACCACGTCGGGGTCATAGGACGTGATCAGGGCGTCGGTCGACGCGGCGTTGTCACCCGGCACCAGCAGGACCGCGTGCCCGGCGGACAGCGCCGCCAGGTACAGGACGAGGACGTCGATCGTGTTGACCGCCGCGAGGAGTACCAGCCGCCGCCCGGCGCCGAGCCGACCGGCGGCGGCGTCGACGCGTGCCGCCAGCTCGCGGTAGGACAGTCGGCCCTCAGCCGTGACAACGGCCGTGCGGTCACCGTGCCGTTCAAGGTGGCGGGCGAGGAACACAGTCGAGCCTGAGAGGGACGGGCCTGCATGGGTCACCCAGCCAATGTACAAGTAAGGAAAGCCTACCCTAAGTCTTACCCCTCACTACGCCTACGTCATCGATCCATGACGTTCGGTGCCGCAGCCGCCCGTGGGTGATCTTGTCGTGTGGTGGCGGCGGCAGCGGTGGGTCTGCCTCCCGCCCCAGCGCGGCACCCACCTGCTGGGAGGAGTTGAGTAGCGCCGCGGGCGATATGGCGTCGTCGTCGGTTCGGAATGATGTCCAGCGGATAAGCGTGGTTCGCCGGGTGGCGGGCATCAGCTTGTTGACCTGTGATGTCGAGCGCCAGCTGACGGCAATGGTCCTTGTATCGGTGACCGACGATGGGAGAATAGGATCGTGAGCGACATAACTGCCTCAGATCGTCGTACACATGAAAGATCCACAGATGTGCCCTGGTTTGGTTTTCTCGCCGTTGGAGCAGCTTTTGCCCTGTTCGCGCTGGCCATTCCGCAGTTCGATCTGACCACGGTGCGGTCGATCGCCGTGCTTCTCGGGATCGTCCTGCTCCTCGGCGCGGTGAGTGAGCTGCTGGCGGCGGCGGCGACGGCCCGGGACTGGCGCTGGTCCCATGCGCTGCTCGCGGTGCTGTTCGTGGCCGGCGGGGTGGTGGCGCTGGTCTGGCCGGATCCCACGGTCAAGGCGGTGGGCCGGATCGCGGCCTGGTTCTTCTTGACCAAGGGTCTCTACGACGTCGTCAACTCGTTCGTCGCCCGACGGACCGAGCAGCAGGCCGCGGCCGGGCAGTACGCCACCGCGGCGGAGGGCCGGCCCACCCCGGCCCAGTGGTGGATGCCGCTGATCGTCGGTGCGTTGGAGATCGGGGCGGCGTTCTGGGTGGTGGGTTCCCAGCGGGTCTCGCTGCCGCTGCTGGCCCTGTGGGTGGGCCTCACGGCCCTGGCGGTCGGGCTGACCAAGATTGCCATGGGGTTCCGGCTGCGGGGCGTTTCCCGACCGCCCGCCTCTCTGGAGGGCCTGGCGATTCCCGGCTTCGGCGCCGGCGCGGTGGAAGGCAGGCGTCTGGAGGAGGAGCGCGTCCAACGACCCGTGTCCGGGAATCGTTGACGATCCCGGGTGATTCCCGGATCCCGGCCCCGGTTTCTCCCGGCCGACCCTTCGGTTTCCGCCACCGCCGTCGGTCTGTCCCTGATGCCCCACCGCCCTGACTCGCGTCAGGGCGGTGGGGCGTCAGGGTCGTGCTCCGCGGGGGACAGCAGCAGGCGGGAGGTCCGCCGCCCCGGCGCGCGTCGGCATAGCCTCGGCGGCGTGATTCGTGAGCCGCTGCCCGTCCCGTCGGAGACGGCCTTCCTGCCGGAGACGACCGTCCCGTCGTGGGCGATCCGCCTGCATGCGCGTGCGCTCGCGCGGTTGACCGGCGCGCCCGAGGCGCGGTGCAGCGTCCGATTCTTCGCCGACCAGGGCCGGGTCGTCGCGGTTCTCGTCGGGCTGTCCGTTCTCGGTTCGGCCGCCGTCGCCGCCGGGCCGTTCGTCCTGCGCCATCTCATCGACACGTCGTTGCCCACCGGCCAGGTGCGCGACCTCGTCGTCCCCGTCCTGCTGCTGTGCGCGGTGCTGGTGTTCGAGTCGAGCGTGCTCTCGGCGCGCATGGCGCTCATCGCCCGGCTCGGCGGCGTTGTCTCCGTGCGGATCCGTCAGACGGTGAACGCTCACCTGCAGCGCCTGCCCTTCGCCTTCTTTCCCCGCAGCCAGCAGGGGGAGATGATGACGGTGATGTCCACCGACGTCCTGAACACCCAGAACGCGATCTCCGCCACTGTGCAGGCGGTGATCTGCAGGATCGCGGACATCGTCGTCGGCTCGATCGTCGTCTTCGTGCTGGACTGGCGTCTGAGCCTGGCGGTGATGGTCTTCGCGCCGGCCACGCTGCTGATCGTCCGCTCGGGCCGGCGGCGGCTCGCCGCGCTGTCCACCCGCCAGCGGGAGCTCGACGGTCTGCTCATGGCTCAGGTCGCCGACACCTCGTCAGTCTCCGGGGCGCTGCACGTGCGGCTGTTCGACCGGGTCGACTACGAGCAGACCCGGTTCGACGCGGCGGGCGCCGAGCTGTTCGCCGCCGCCGAGGATCAGGCCCGGCTGATGTCGTGGGTCCGGTTCCTGGTCAACCTCGGGGTCATCGCGACGATGACGGCGGTGCTGGCGCTGGGGGCCTGGCTGGTCTCCAGCGGTCGTACCACGCTCGGGACGGTCGCCGCCTTGGGCGGCGCGTTGCTGGTGGCCTTCGGACCGCTGTCGTCCGCTGTCAACCTGCGTGCGGAGCTCGCGGGCGCGGGCGCGTCCTTCCGGCGGATCTTCGCCCTGTTTGACGTCCCGCAGGACGAGGTACGCCTGAGGTTCGAAGGGGCCCGGGCCCCCGCGCTGACCGTCCCCCGCGCACCGCGGTCCGGGACGGAACCGGCGCCGGCCGCCGCTCGCCGGGGACTCGATGCCGGCCGGGGACTCGACCTGGCGTTCGACGACGTATGGTTCTCCTACGATCTCGCCACGGCCGAGGACTGGCCGGACGGCGACTGGCCGGACGGCAACCCGACGTGGAACCTGCGCGGGGTGACCCTGAAAGTCGCCGCGGGGACGACGGCGGCGGTCGTCGGGGCCAGCGGGGCCGGCAAGACGACCATCGCTTATCTGGCCAGCGGCGTGCACCGGCCGCGGCGCGGCGGCATCCGTCTCGGCGGGGTTCCCCTCGACGACATCCCGCCGGATCGTCTGCACACGATGATCGGCGTCGTCCCTCAGGACCCGCACTTGTTCCATGACACGATCGCGGCGAACCTCCGTTACGGCCGGTTGGACGCGACTGACGACGAGCTGCGTGCCGCCTTGGCGGCCGCCAGCCTCTCCGCCCTGCTCGACCGGCTGCCCGAGGGCCTGGCGACCCGGGTCGGCGCACGGGGCTACCGGTTGTCCGGTGGTGAGCGGCAGCGGTTGGCCATCGCCCGGGTCCTGCTGCAGTCACCACGGGTGCTGGTGCTGGACGAGGCGACCTCGGCGCTGGACACCCTCTCCGAGGCCGCCGTGCGCACCGCCCTCGACCGGCTCGCGGTGGGGCGGACGTGCCTGGTGATCGCGCACCGGCTGTCCACGGTGATTGACGCCGACCGCATCTACGTGATGGACCACGGCCGGGTCGTCGAGGACGGCACGCACAGCGAGCTGCTCGCCGACGGCGGTGCCTACGCCCGCCTCTACCGGCCCACCGCCGTCTGATTGGGTGGGGGGCGATTCCCGGCCGTCCCCGTCATGGTCACGACCCCGTCATGGTCACGACCGGCCAGGGCGTAGCCGGTGTAGTCGCCGGCAGCGATGGCGGTGACGTGGTTCAGGCCGCTGACCTGGACAGGGGTGGTGCTGTCGGTGGTGGTGCCGTCGCCGAGCTGGCCGCTGCCGTTGAAGCCCCAGGCCCGGATGGTGCCATCCCTGCGCAGCGCATATCCCGAGAGCACATCGCCGGCGAGGGCGGTGACATCGTTGAGACCGGTGACCTGGACGGGGGTGGGGCGGTCGGTGGTGGTTCCGTCACCGAGCTGGCCGAAGCTGTTGTCCCCCCAGGCCTGGACGGTCCCGTCGCAGCGCAACGCGTACCCGGAGTTGCTGCCGTCGGCGATGGCGACGACATCGTTCAGGCCGCTGACCACCACCGGCGTCGAGGCGCCGGTGGTGGTGCCGTTGCCGAGCTGGCCGAAGCCGTTGAAGCCCCAGGCCCAGGGGATGCCGTGGGGAGCCTGCGTGTGCTGGGCGGATGCCTCGGTAGGCGTGCCGGCCGGTTGTCCTGGGGCGCCGCACCGCGGGCGGTGGCCGGCAGCAGCAGCGCAGTCGTGACCGCGGCGACCGCCGTTCCCTGCTTGTTGCCGTGCCGTCTTCCCTGTTGCTGACCCGTCACTGGTTCTCCCTGTGCGTTCGATCCCCCTTTGATTGCTCAGAGTAAGAGTAAGTTTCGGAAAGTAGTCGAATGGGCGTGAGGTGCGGCGAGTCGGCCGGCGGGAGGCCATTACCCGCGTCGGCCGCCTTCCCGGTGCGCCCGGACCGCCCGCAGCACGCCCCGGGCGAGCAGGAACAGCACGAACAGCATCCCGACGGCCGGCAGCGAGACCAGCAGCGCGGAGACGACCTCCGCGAATGCGGTGACCAGTTTCCCGTCACGGGTCGCCCGGCCCGCCAGCCCGAGATAGTCCCACATGGCCCGGGTCGTCCGGGTAAGCACGAACGGAACCGAGACCATGAGCACGACCAGGTTCACCAGGATCAGCGGTGCCGCGAGCAGTGCCCAGGCGGTCACCACGATCCGGGCCGACCGGGTCAGCCCGTCCGGTTGGCTCCGGTTGTCCGGCGGGGTCAGCCCGTCCGGCCGGGCCCGTCCCGCCGATCGGGCATGCCGCCCGCGCGGGAGGCGGTTGCGCCGCCGTGGCAGCGTCGCGCGCAGCGTCGGCCCCATCCGGTTGAACAGGTCCGGTACCCCGGCCAGGTCGCTGACGATGTAGTAGCCGTCCAGCCGGACGAAGGGCGCAAGCTGGCGCATGGCATCCAGGTGGACGAGGACGACGGCGGTCACCAGCACACCGGCGTGGGTGAGCGCGAGAGCCCCGGCGAGCAGCAGAACGAACAGTCCGTTGAAGTAGATGCCGCCGAGGTCGGTGCGCAGCCGGCCGAGCCGGCTCAGCCGGTAGGAGTCGGTGACGTCGGTGAAGAAGGCCGGCCACACCAGGTACATGCCGAAACCGATGACTCCCGGGCGGGCACCGCCGTAGTGGCAGGCCGCGGCGTGCCCGCATTCGTGGAACAGTGCGCCGACGAGGGCCAGGCCGACCACCACCAGGATCAGCGCCGGGGTCGCGAGCACCTCCGCCGCGCTGTCCCGGACGCTGTGCCGGCCGAATATCCACACGTCGGTGGCCACCAGCAGGGCCAGCAGCAGGGCCACGGCCGCTGGCCGGAACAACATCGCGAACACTCGGCTGACTCGGTGCACGGCCGGCGCGGGTAGCAGGGTGTGCCGGGCGGCGAGTGTGAACAGCGCCTTCGCCCGGGGCGCCGGAGTGGCACCGTTCTCGCTGGCGATCAGGCCGAGTGGCATGAGCCGATCCACCACGAGGTACGCGACGTCGGCGCCACTCACCCGGCGGGCGCAGACCCCCGTGACCCGGTCGGCAATCGCGGCGACGTCGCGGGCGCCGTCTGCCGCCTCGAGGATGTGCGCGAGCAGTTCGGTGAGCGCGACGACCTGACCGTCGGCGCGGCGGGCCAGGAAGACGGGCCGGGCCAGGCCCGACCCGGTGAACTCGCCGAGTAGCGCCAGGCCGTCGGCCCGGCTCGGTCTGGCGGGTACCTCGGCCGGCCCAGGAACGCCCGTCGGATCGGCGAGGCTGGCGACGCCGGCGATGTCGCTGACGCCGGCGAGGCTGGCGACGCCGGTGAGTCCGGGCGCCCGGTCCGATTCGGAAGGTGCCGGCGGCATCGTTGT